>JAPOYQ010000805.1 GCA_026706505.1 Gemmatimonadota bacterium | reverse complement strand
CAAGCCGAACTCCAACTCATGCAACACTAGCGCGGATAACCACAAGTCGTCTTGTTCGGTCAGAAATGCGACAACCCGCGGATTGGGCGCGTCCTTTGTCAACTCCGAGACCACATTGGTGTCTAGAAGAAACCCGCTCACCCTGTGTCTCCAGACGCGAATGGGATTTCCCGCCGGGACTCTCTGTTTCTGATGGTCTCAAGGTTCGCGCCACGGGGCATGTTGGCTACCAGCCACTGGCCCATGGGTTGGCGCTGCGATTCTTTCTCGGCCCATATGTGGGCGGGAACTACAACGAAGGACTTCCGCGTACCAATGTGTTGAGGCCCTTCCTCTTCGGCGCGACGCAGGACTTCAGATAAACGCGCCTTGGCCTCGGCGACGGTCCAAACTCGATGGGGTGCTGAGTATCGGGTGGTCATAGCTCCTCTAGCTGGGTTGTCGTTATAGTCCAATATAGACTATATCGGCTGTCGCATCAATGCTTTGTTGCGCTCTGGGCGCTCAAGGGACGGTGGGCAGTTCGAAGTACCCCAGCTCGGCCATGCGCCGCAGCCATCGTCCTCGCCTGGGGCTGCCGGAAGGATTCCGCAGCCATTCGAGCGGGTACATGGACTGTTCATCCCGCCCGAAGTGCGCGGGCGTCTCCTTCGAGCGGACGGCGCGTTCACGAGTGGCGGCCTCTTCGACTTCGCCCTTGGGATTGTTGTAGTACACACAGGTGCACATGCGGCGGCCCGCAGCGCCGCCACTACTGGCGTGCCAGCAGCGCATGTCGAAGGCCACCACATCGCCCGGTTCCGACCGGCAGACGTAGGCGGGGACATCGGCCACATTGAGCTCTAAGGAGTTCAGGCTGTCGTGCAACTGAGGGTGGAACTCGCGCCGGTGCGAACCGGGGATGAGCCGCAGGGCGCCGCTCTCGGCATCGACCGGGTCGAGGTAGAAGGCGAACTTGACGCCGAAACAGTCTGCGGATGGATCGGCCTTGTGGTCGGGATGCCATCCCGTATCGCCGACATAGCGGTTGGCATCGGTGCCGATTCCGATGACGTCGTCGCCGTAAAGCTGCTCGGCCACGCCGCAGAAGCGTTCGTCTTCGAGCAAGCTGGCGTACAGGGGGGTGCGCGGGTGTAGCATCATCGTCCAGTAGCGCGTCTCCCCCGTGAAGGGCTGATCAGCGTACACGTGATCGAGCTCGGACTCGTACTCCTCGCGCAGGATCTCGACCTCTTCCGGGGTGAACAGTTTGCGCAGAGTGACGAAGCCAAAGGTCCGGAAGTGCTGCAACTGATGGTCGGTCAACATGGTATTCCTCCAATGCGGATGATGCGGCCATTGAAAAGGGTTGTCGTATGCTGGGCCAAATTAGAGCGCGTCCCCCGATTGGGCAAGCGTCGCCTAGTGTGCGACAAAGGGCAGAGGCCAGTTGACGCACCCGATCGGTCGCCCCTTCTCAACCGCCGCCAAGTATTCGTCCAACACCCCTTTCTGAAGGGTGTAGATCATCGCCGCTTCGCTCGCTTCCGCGCTAACCGTCGCCCAAGCCGGATCTAACGCATGCTGCGCCAGCCAGCCGGACGGATGGTGTTCGAGCGCGCTAGGCCGCAAGGTATAAATCACCTGTCGCGCCTGCTCTGGATCTTCGGCGAGCAACATGACCAGTTTCTCCCGCTGTCGGGCTGCCCGCATGGTATAAGCCACGCGCCTACCCGCCTCATCCCTCCACATAAGCGAGTCGATGCCTCCCAACCGCCATTCACCCATTGTTGCTCCCCACATCCAGCCGAAGTCCACATCGGCCAACTCGGCTTTGAGGCGCTCTGTAAGCCAGAACAGGTCCGTCGGTTGAACCGGACGGGAGTCCAGCGCGACCGTGGATTCGGGCAACTGCTCGATGTCAATAGCGACCTTGCAGAATCCGTGGGTCTGCGTCTGATAGCCATAGCGCGGATAGTAGGAAGAATGCCCCAGCAGAAAGGCGAAGCCATAGCCTTCTCTTTGGCCCAGTCGATGTCCGTAGGCGAGTAGCTGTCCGCCTATTCCCTGGCGCTGGAATTCGGGAACCACGGCCACCGGTCCCACTGCCAGAGACCACATGGTCGTGCCCATCAGTCGCTGCCGAACCGGGGTGAAAAGTGCGTGCCCGACCATTTCCTCTTGGTTCCACGCCGTCACCGAGAACCGGCGGTCGTAGAGAGGATAGACCCGACGCATGTCATCGACTATCTGCCCCTCGTCGGCATGGCGGAAGGCCCGGCAGTTTACCTCGTTGATCGCCTCTTCATCGCCGGGCCTCTCACCGCGTATTTCAATGCTCGTCATGCGATTGTCCGGTCAGGAATGCGACAACCAGCGGACTGGGCGCGTCCTTTTTCGGCGCGACGCAGGACTTCAGATAAACGCGCCTTGGCCTCGGCGACGGTCCAAACTCGATGGGGTGCTGAGTATCGGGTGGTCATAGCTCCTCTAGCTGGGTTGTCGTTATAGTCCAACATAGATTAGCTTGGCCGCTGCATCAATGGATCTCCTTGATCCAACTACCGCTAACGCCTTATTCTTCCCATCCACACCCCTTTCTCGGCATGGAGCGAGCATTGATCGTCGCCAGCAAAGAACTACTGGATGCAGGCTACCTCATCGTTCCCGAGTGCGTCCCACCAGATCGACTGGAGTCGATGCGGACGCACTGCGAGCAGATGGTAGAGCGGCACAAAACGTGGTGGGCAGAACAGCGCACCCCGGACCAACCGCCGGGTGGCGAATGGGAGGTCGGCAAGCAGCCACGCGTCCTGTTCGACAGGGTAATCGACCGCCAGAATCACGAGTCAGTGGAATTCCTGTTTCACGAGAACACGTACGGCATCAGCAAGCAGATCATGCAGACCGAAGACGTGGTGCCAACGCAGTTCGGCATGTTCTGCAACCCGCGCATTGACCACGGGCCGTCAGACTGGCATCGGGACATCAGCCCGCCGGTGCACGGTCCGGTCGAAGCCTACTACACCGACTTCCTCAACAACCCCCCGTGTTATACGCAGTGGAACATCGCCCTGTACGACGACGACGTCTTCTGGCTGGTACCGGGGAGCCACCGCCGCTTCAATACGGCAGCCGAAAACCAACAGCTCTCCATCAGCGAGCACGCGCCCATCGACGGCGATATGCCGATCAAACTCCGAGCTGGGGACGGAATCGTCTATCTCACACCGATCCTGCATTGGGGCAGCAATTACAGCACGAAATTGCGACGGACCATCCAATTTGCGTACCGCGCCTTCAACAACGGCAGCCTCACCGGGGCCTACGTCGTTCACTGGCCGCCGGATATCGTCGATAGGCTGCCAGAACATCTAGCAGCCCGGTTCCGACATTTCGGCGAGTTGCTGGCCACGGAACACGACACCATGGAGCGCATGTTCCGCGCGATGATGGTCAGAGACGACCAGACGTTTCTCGAAGGGCTTGCCGAACTCCATTCGGGTGCAGTGGGTAGGATGTCCTGCGTGGTGCAGCTATCCAAGGTGGCGAAAGGCCCTGTTCTCCGCACCCGGGGCCCAGTCGGCAGCCGCTTTACCCAGGAGGAAGCAGACCTTCTGTGGCAGCGTTTCGCCGAGTTCGACAGGCTCCTTCAGGTAGAAGAGCCGCATCTCATCCCCGGCTTCCAGTGCAAGGAACCCACCACGTACCGCTTTGAGGAAATGCCGGCGATGGACGTCGACGAGTTCATCGCGAGTTGGTAAAAGAGCTAACCCGCTCGTGCCCATCACCTTATTAGCAGAGGGAATTATATACTTGTGTGGACAAACGAAGTTGTGTAGGTTCTGAGAAGTAGCAAAAAGGCCCCGCGAGTCCCTTATGGGAGGATGCGGGGCCGTCCCTTCCACTGTGCCCTAGGAAAGCACAGTGGAATGAGACACCATTCGTTCAACTCTTTCCACGGAGGATTGCCCAATGGCGTCCCAAAGTACCTCCCAATCTACGCGTACCGAACAACCCCCGCAACAGCCCGAACAAGACGAAGTACTCACGCTCGCAGAGCATCTTGAACGATACCCGCACGGCATCCCGCTAGGTTCGCCCTACCCTGCAATCGTCGGCCTCGATCTGCTCCGCGTGCGAAAACGGCAAAGGTGAGCAAACTCACCAATGCGAATACGAAACGGCCCCAGTTGTAGCGACTGGGGCCGCTTTTTTGTGCGTGGGACTACGGTAAATCCCGCGTGTCCCAAATGGCCCGTAAATCACCTGGGAATATCAGGCGTCCGTTGTTAATCCCGTAGGAGACTTCACCGGCGTTGGATTCAATGCCGATATAGTCCCAAGTGTAGGTATGATAGACCCATTGGCCTTTGGACAGTACGGTTGCCGTTAAGCCTATGCGCGACCAATAGAGCAATCCGGGTCGATCATACATGCAGCGCGTCCCATTCGTCATGGGATTCGCTACATAGGACAATCGTAGCGCGGGACCTGATTCGGTGGTAACTTCTTGGGGAGCTACTAGCGCGTGATGCTGTGAGCAGGCAGTAAAGCAGAATACAACGACTTGCAAAGCGCACAAGCGCAGCATGGTGCACCTCCTAGCGAAACGGATCGGTGGCTAATCCCCGGCAAAAAGCCGGGCCTTGCCACCATCCAGCAGGAAGTGCGGGACTGGTCCTACCTATTTACTGCGGCGTGGCAAGAGGGAGCGACCCTCCGCATACCGCCACAGCTATTGTATTGAGCAGGAGACCCGACCGAGCCGGATTCCTGCTGGAATGGTGGCAGCGGCAAAAATAGGAGAACTTGGCCGCAAAGACAAGTTGGACTTCCAACCAGCAATTCATTATCTTCAAGCGATCGTTCTTTCGCTAGGAGGTTGACCATGAAGTACTACCCGCCCAAGCCCAAAATCGACAAGCGCAAGGCCCCACACGTTACCCCCGAGCAGCACCGCAGAGCGCAGGCCGTAGCACGGCAGTTAATGAAGTTGCCCGCCAAGAAGTGATCCCCCATGCAGCTTTTAGATTTTATCACGCCGGGCTTGGTGTTGGCTGGCGTTGGATTGCTGTACAAAGTGGTTCGGGATATGGGGACGGATTTGAGGAATGAAATAAGCAATCTGCGTAGCGATATACGCGGCCTCAACCAGCGTCTTGACAACCACCTTGAAGGCCACGCGCCTAAACCGTAACTACTCAATTAGTTCGGCGTACATCAACCTCTTGCCCACCATACCCGCGACCAGTTGCCGCATTTGGTCAATGGTGTCTTTGTCCCTGATGTTGTGCCGACCGGCGAACTCTGAGACGTAGCGGTGCAGGTGCTTGGGGCTGACATGGTGGAAGGTTCCGTAGTATCCCCGTTTCAGCATCGCCCAAAAGCTCTCGATCCCGTTGGTGTGGGCTTGGTCGCGCACGTACTCCCCGATACCATGCCGGACCGTTTCGTGGTGGGATAGTCCCAAGTAGCCCTTGTGTTCGTCGGTGTACTTGGTCGCTTCCTCGCTGGCGTTCTCAGCTATGAAGGTGTGCAAGGTTTCGCGCTTGGTATCGTCAACGACTTCGGCCCGGACGGTGTTAGCAGTGCGATCTTTCAGCCCTACGACCGCCGTCTTGCCCGCCGTACCGCCACCTACGTGGAGCTTCTTGGCAGCATGTTTGTTCTTCTCTTTGCCGCCAAT
>JAPOYQ010000017.1:3040-5685 GCA_026706505.1 Gemmatimonadota bacterium | reverse complement strand
CCTCGCCGACCTCCAGTCCCCACCCTTCAGCGACCGCGGCGGACTTGGCAAAGCCCGCCAACTCTTCGGCAACGACTTGAATTCTCTGCTTGACGATCTGACCGAAGCACTAGCCGCATGACGAGGGATCTGCCGCCGGGGTGGGCATGGGCGACAATTGACGACTTGATTACTGGAGGTGGGATTTTCACAGACGGTGATTGGGTTGAGTCAAAGGATCAAGACCCCCAGGGTGACGTGCGACTCATTCAACTCGCAGATGTAGGAGTTGGGGTGTTTCGTGATCGTTCGGACCGCCACCTGACATCTGCCAAGGCAGCAGAATTGAACTGCACCTATCTACAGCCGGATGACGTTCTAGTCGCCCGCATGCCTGATCCACTGGGTCGTGCATGCATGTTTCCTCGTCGTCTAGGCAAGTTTGTGACTGTTGTAGATGTCGCCGTTATTCGCCCTGGTTCAGGATCTGTAGACCCATCATGGTTGATGTGGTCGATCAACTCGCCTCAAGCGAGCAGCCAAATTGATGAACACCAAAGTGGGACAACCAGGAAGCGCATCTCACGCAAGAACCTGGCCCGGGTGAAGCTTGCTGTCCCTCCATTAGCCGAGCAGAGCCGCATCGTCGCTGCCATCGAAGAACACTTCTCCCGCCTAGATGCCGTCGAGTCCACGCAACGGCAGATCATCCGTAAGATCGATATTCTCAAGTCCTCGCTCTTGGCTGACGCATTCCGGATGAATGGTGATCTCCCTCCCGGTTGGCAGCAGAAGACCATTGGCGAGGTGGCCCAAGTCCAACTCGGTCGCCAACGATCGCCTCAACATCACTCGGGGCCGCAAATGCGACCTTATCTGCGCTCAGCCAACGTGACCTGGGAAGGTATCTCCTTAGATGATGTCAAGCAGATGAACTTTGACGATGCCGATTTCGAGACTTACAGGCTTGAGCCAGGGGACCTTCTCCTCAATGAGGCGTCAGGAAGCCCAGGGGAGGTCGGCAAGCCTGCGATTTGGGAAGGGGAGATTGAGAATTGCTGCTTCCAGAACACTCTCCTGAGAATCCGCACTGCTGAGGTCTATATCAAGTACTTGTATTGGTATTCATTCGCCTCGGCGCTGAGCGGTCGTTTCGGCGACGCAGGTCGAGGAGTGAATATCCGTCATCTAGGTAAGCGTGGGCTTAGCCAGTTCCCGATACCGATTGCCCCAAGAGAGGAACAAGGCGAAATTGCAGTCAGGCTCGACCAGCAGTTCGAGCAAGCGAAACGACTAAAGCAGACGGCTCAGTTGGTCTTGGATCGTGTCACAGCGCTTCGCCGAGCCGTCCTTGCCCAAGCCTTCTCGGGCCGACTCGTTCCCCAAGACCTCAACGACGAACCAGCCTCAGCCCTGCTGCATCGAATCGCTGCCACTCGACAACCGGCCTAGGTTGACATCCATCGGTGGCCTATACCGATGCCGGCTTCATTGGTCGTCCTCTAATTTCAGCTTCGGTTCGAGGCTGGTTCCGAATACCAAACAATTTTGTCAGCAGGCTGGTTCTCAGCCAAGGCACTACTGGGACCTGACGAATGAAACACTACCGAGCAGCTCTTGCAATTCGTCGATGTTGTCCAGAGTCCCTTCGAGATCAAAGGGAGGTCTAACTGCGCCCAGCCGGCAAGTTTTGTGGCTTGCTTGCTCTTCCTTGAAGATCGCTGAATTCCGAATAGTGCCAGCAATCCGGTCGGCCGGACTTCTTCGATGACTTCGATCATCTCGGTCGGAAGCCGGGCACCTCCCCCCGTTTCGATACCCACATGAACCACCGGCAAGCGCTGCTTGCGCTCGTCGCGTGTGTTTGGATCATCTGCTAGGCATTGGCCGTAGGCCTTCTGGAGGGCGACGGCGTCGTCATCTTCGACGAGCGGTAGGACCACCAGCCCGTTTTCATTAGCGTCGCCACCCACGATGATCGGCTCTATGTCCAACTCTTGGAGTTCGGTGATGAATGGCGAGAAATCCTGTGCGAGGACATGAACCCAGGCTTGGCCTGAGCGCGGGAAGGCCGAGTGGATGCCCTCACCGACCACTCCGCCAAATGAGGATGCCCATTCCTCTACAGCTCCGGTGATGGCGCTCAAAACGACTGCCCCAGCAAGCTCGTCAGCGTCGGTTATCGCTTCCATGACGACAATCCTCTTCTGGGTCTTCCTGGGACCGGTTTGCTTAACGCCCCTTTCTACTGCCCGAAGCCGGTTCAGCACCTGCGTCTGTCCTTCCGACAGGGGTGCAATGTCGCGGGATCGCTCCACGGCGGCCTCCAAACGGCTCACAGATTCGATTAGCGTCTCCTCGGCAGGCAGTAGCACCGACTCGCTCCCGATTGTCGAGGGCGGATAGGCCATATCTGGTGCCAACCGGTAGAGCTGCGCTGGTACAACCTCGGAGACCTCGGTATCAGGGTCGTCATAAGATTCTTCGCGTTTGATCTTGGCTTCTCCGGATTCCTCCTGAACAGCGCGATGACGCTCCATTCGGAGCAACATTCTCTGGACGGCGTCGCCAACGCCGTCTGCATCCTCAGCTGACAGCGACTTGATAATGCGTCCGGGCAGGTCGTACACGCCGTTCTCAGTTACGACTATCTCGTGGCCCTCCAG
>JAPOYQ010000017.1:0-3030 GCA_026706505.1 Gemmatimonadota bacterium | reverse complement strand
ATGAAGGGATTCCCACAACGACTGGTTATAGAGGGCCTCTCCCTGCCCGGAGCGTCGTGCTTCATCGTACGCGACACCGACATGCTTTTGGAGCGCTGCTTTTGTGAGCCAGTCAGCTGGAAGGCTCCCCTCCTTCCACACGCCGTCAACCTCGCCGCTCCGAGTAGGCGCGAGTACCGCTGCTCCGTTGTGGCTCTCTACAAACGCGCCCAAGACCTGAATGGCATCGAATGCGTGATTCTTCGACTCCCAGCACACGAAGTTCTGGAACCGGTCATAGTCCTCCACTGGCGGTTTCTCCATGATCGACTGGTCGATCAAATCTTCGAGCTCGGAATAATGCAAGGGACCGACGTAGATTCGATCGCTGAAGATGGTGTGTGACAGTGCGTAGTCGCCGCGTTGCTGTTCAAGCGATGCCCGTTTGAAGAACTCATCGTCGGTGATGAAGATGTAAACGGCGTTGCCGAGCATGAAGAAGTTCTTCAGCGACGTCAAAATCGCAAAGACTGGCGAATCCTCAACGCCGGAGGGTTCATCGCCGTCCAAGTGAAGCTTGTCCAACTTATCTAACTTGTCCAACTCATCTAACACGAAGATGACTCGACGACCATCGTCAGCCAACTCGGCCAGCGATCGCCGCAACTCGAACTCAAGAGTCTCGTCTGACAGGTCGAACTTCCCGACTTCGGTCCTCCCGTCCTTCTCCATCATTTTCGAGGTGGTGTCTGTCTCCTCCTTTCTTGTCCGCTCGAACATCAAGCTGCCGGCCACGGCTATCGCCACAACAAGAGCTACGGCGGCGATGCCCCAACCGTTCCCGAGACGATCGCCAGCCAGCACCGCCACTCCGACGCCTAGGGCCCCGACGAAGGCCGCAGCTAGTCCACCCACCAACATCCGGACGGACGCCGATACGTCGATGGATGTGCGGACAACCGTGCTCTGCCGCTCAGCAATCGCCGACGAAGCGACGCTCTCAACGACGCTGTGCTTCTCAAGCTCAGTCAAGTACGTCTTCTCATATGTTGCACTGAGACGGGCGTGCACACCCTTTGAAAGCCCCTTGGCCTCTAGAGACTCGAAGTAGAGCCCTCGTGCCAGCGAACGGAGCACTTGCGAACGGATCGCGGGGGCATTGGTTTCTTGATCCAGGTGCGGAGGAGCAATGCGTACTACGAGTTGCTTTGAGGCTGCGGTCGCATCTGCCCGTCGAATCGCTTCGTTCATCAAAGCTGTCTTGCCGGCACCACGAAACCCGGCCAAGAGAACTGTCGCAGAGTCCCGCTCAGTGAGGATCTCTTCAAGTTTGTCTAGCTCTCTTTCCCGTCCGACGAATCGACCGTGCGCGAGAGGCTCACGGAAGCCGGCATTGAGTTTGGCGCGAAACAATTGCACATCGGTCACGGGCCAAGTCTTCCACGGCACTGTGACACTTTCGGAGAGATCGGCCGCACGCTCGTGTCTTGATTGGAGAGTAAGCAACAACGGGAGATGGCTTGCGAGCGCTACCAATCCCGGCTGGGCGATCGTGGCTCGTTTACTGCGCTTTGGGTTGTAGGGCGACGGGATTCTCCCACCCCCCTACTGTCCAGGAGATCGAAGGGTCGTACCGGTCGCTGGTGGGGCGATCCGGCAGAGTCATCAGTGGCCAGCCGATTGCCAGCTTCAAGTCCGGATTCTGGGTTGTAGGGCGACGGGATTCTCCCACCCCCCTACTGTCCAGGAGATCGAAGGGTCGTACCGGTCGCTGGTGGGGCGATCCGGCAGAGTCATCAGTGGCCAGCCGATTGCCAGCTTCAAGTCCGGATTCTGGGTTGTAGGGCGACGGGATTCTCCCACCCCCCTACTGTCCAGGAGATCGAAGGGTCGTACCGGTCGCTGACAGATCATTCGGTTCAGGGGCTAGTAGGAGCTTGTCCGTTGGACCTTGTACTGGTAGTTGTATGAGCTTGTAGTGGCTCTAGTAATGATACCGCTTGGGCACCATCGTGGTACCGCTATAACAGAAATTCGATCTTTGTTATTACCGCTATGTTGTGTTGTTTGCAGAGAGACGAATCGGTATGTTGACGCTATGCGATCCACATCGCAAGACGGCAGTCCAGCAACGACACATGAGACCGTGGATGCCATCGCTGACAGTACGTCGCGTGATGCATTTCCCCTGCGTCGGACTTTCATTCAACAAAAGCAACAGGGTGATTCACTGCCGGCGCCCCTTGCTAGCTTTGTATCTGCTCGTGACCGTACAGCATTGCTGCTCTATTTCCTAGCGCTCACTAAGGCCAGCAAGGAGCCATGGGACGTATCCCACCATTCAGCAGTTTGGGCTCGCGCCCTCGGATTGCCCGACCCGACAGGTTTGGTGGCCAGGGGTCGTATTTCCAAGGCATGGACACGTCTGGTCGATCGCAAGCTGCTCGTGCGGACACGTCGCAATCGATTGGCCGAACTCACCCTGCTTTGCGAAGACGGCTCCGGTGAACCTTACACTCGCCCAGGAAGTGGCTTCATCAACATCTCCCACGCGCTATGGACCGAGGGACCTACGCAGGCCGAAGAGGAAAGTGCCAAGCCGCCGAAGCGGTGGTTTGAGCTCCTGACCCTCCCAGAACTCGTCTTTTTGATCATAGGGCTGAGCAACCACAATGGCTTTTCCCTTCCGCTTGAGCGAGGTCCCAGCTACTACGGAATCTCAGCCGACACCCTGTACCGCGGTTCAACAGGTCTTCGACGCCATCAGTTGCTCGTCATCCAAAAGCATCGCATCACTGCTCCGCTGGCACCAGAAGGATTCACCTACGAGAACATTTACACCCTCAGGCCTCCATTCGAACCAAGGGAGCGGAAAGGCTCCTCGGGAGGTGCTGCCAAATGACTGTTCAAGCGTTTGTCGACGAATCGAGACGGGGTCGGTCCTACCTGGTCTGCGCAGTGGTGCTTGAAACTGAGGACCTTGCCCGGTCCCGAGTGAGCCTCCGAGGAATGCTCTTGTCCGGTCAGCGCCGGCTGCATTTCGCCAATGAG
>JAPOYQ010000197.1 GCA_026706505.1 Gemmatimonadota bacterium | reverse complement strand
GGCGATGTCGCCCCGCAACTAGGGCTGGACGTGGTATCGCTGGCGGGAGGCAGCATCGCCGAGGACTTTGACCGCGACGGCTATCTGGACATCATGGCCTCATCTTGGGGCCTCCGCGATCAACTCCGCTACTTTCGCAACCGGGGCGACGGCACTTTTGACGATATCACCGCAGAGGTCGGGTTGAATGGTGTCGTTGGCGGACTGCAAATCGTCCACGCCGACTACGACAACAATGGCTTTGCCGATGTGCTCGTCCTGCGCGGGGCCTGGTGGGAAGAAGACGGTCGGCACCCCAATTCGCTGCTGCACAACTACGGCAACCGCTTTTTCGACGATGTCACCGAAGAGGCCGGCTTGCTCTCCTTTCATCCCACCCAGACGGCGGCTTGGGGCGACTACGACAACGACGGCTGGGTCGATCTGTACATTGGCAATGAATCTTTTCGCCATAATATTCACCCCTGCCAACTCTTTCACAACCAAGGCGACGGCACGTTCGCCGATGTGGCGCAAGAAGCAGGCGTTGCGGTCTCGGGTTACGTCAAGGGCGTCGTCTGGGGCGACTACGACAACGACGGCCAGCTCGATTTGTACATTTCGCGGCTCACCGCTCCCAATCTCCTCTTCAGGAACGAAGGCGAAAATACATCCGGCCAGTGGACCTTTGCCGACGCGACCGCCCAAGCTGGAGTGGCCGAACCCGTCTGGAGCTTTCCAGTCTGGTTTTGGGACTACGACAACGATGGCTGGCTCGACCTATTCGTCTCCGGGTATCACGCCAATGCCGGCGATCTAGCGGCCGAATACCTAGGTCAACCCCACGATGCCGAGTACCCCCGCCTGTACCGCAACCAAGGCGACGGCACGTTCGCCGATGTAACCCTCCAAGTCGGGCTCGACAAGGTCCTCTACACTATGGGGTGCAATTTCGGCGACCTCGACAACGACGGCTGGCCCGACTTTTACGCGGGTACGGGTTCGCCTTCGTTCCGCTCGATCATGCCCAACCGCATGTTCCGCAACGCCGGAGGCCAATCGTTCCAAGAAGTCACTACCTCGGGTGGATTCGGGCACCTGCAGAAAGGCCACGGCGTGGCCTTTGGCGATCTCGACAACGACGGCGACCAGGACATCTACGCGGTCATAGGAGGGTCCTATACCGGGGATCTGTCCCACAATGTCCTTTTTGAGAATCCCGGGCACGGCAACCATTGGCTCACCCTCCAATTGGAAGGCGTGCGCTCCAACCGCGCCGCCATTGGGACCCGCATCCGCGTCGGGGTACACACCGCAAGTGGCCGTCGCGACATCTATGCCACGGTGACGGCCGGGGCCAGTTTTGGCGGTTCGAGCTTACAGCAGGAAATTGGTCTGGGCCAAGCGATGGCCATCGAGTCAGTCGCAGTCACCTGGCCGGCTTCTGGAGAGACGCAACTTTTCACCGGCTTGGCCATGGATCGGGTCTATAAAATCCGCGAGGGGGATCCGGTTCCAACTCCGGTCGGATTGCAAGCCTTTGACTTGTCACCCGCTAGCCGAGTCGGCAGCGCTCACCACCCTTAAAGAGGAGGACGGATATTCTCATGCACATCACTCGTGTCGAAACCCTGGTCGTGAGGCTGCCCGTGGACCCAGCGGGAAAAGGGGGAACCGGGGAGTGGCCCATCGTCCTCATCCACACCGATCAGGGTCTGCAGGGCATTGGCCGCGGCGGCGATCCACGGGTGATCGCCCGCGATCTGGCACCTCTGCTCATAGGGCGAGATCCGCTCAGCATTGCCCAACTCTGGGAACAAATGTACGAAGCCGTGTGGC
The DNA here is from genome assembly GCA_026706505.1 of Gemmatimonadota bacterium. The sequence goes on along the minus strand of JAPOYQ010000197.1, from coordinate 3,859 downwards.
GCGGACCGGGCCGGGCGGCCATGTCCTCCATCGGGGCCTTGGACGTGGCCTTGTGGGATCTGTGCGGCAAGATCTGCGGACAGCCAGTGTGGCGGCTCTTGGGCGGGTACCGGGACCAGATCCCGGTGTACGCGGACGGAGCCGGATATCAAAATGCGCCGGATCAGTCCCCACAGGGCATAGCAAAACAGGTCAAAAAATTCTTCGACCTGGGCTATGACGCCGTCAAAATCCACATGTACCGGGCTGCTAATCCCGAGGAAGTAGTAGAGCGAGTACAGCGTTCACGCGAGTTGATTGGTCCGCGCAAGAAGCTGATGATCGACGTGCATCACGCCTGGGACGGCGAGGAGGCCGTGGCGACCGCCCGTCAACTTGAAGACTATCAGCTCTACTGGATTGAGGAACCAGTGCGCCAAGACGATGAGCTGTACTATATGCGCAAAGTCCAGGAGGTCACCACGGCCTTGGTGGTCGGCGGCGAGGGCGAGGGCACCCTCCACGGTATCAGGCGCTTGCTCGAAGCAGAAGCCCTCGAGGTGGTGCAGACCGATATCCTAGCCGGCGGCGGCTATACCGGGCTCAAGCGGATCGCCGCTCTGGCCCAGGCTTTTGATGTCCTCATATCCCCACACGGGGCGCAGTACCCGGACATCAACTGCCACCTGATGGCGGCCGTGCCCAACAGTTCGATCATGTCCGCCTGTCCCGAAAGCGAGAGCCACCAGATCTGGTCCCGTATGTACAATCCCCCTCTCAAAGTCGAGAATGGGTACATCGCCATGCGCGAACAGCCCGGCTTGGGCTTGGAACTAGATTGGGAATTTGTCGAGCGTCACCGGGTCTGAGCGCCGTCCCGTCCTAAAACGGCCTTCACCCGTTCCAGTTCCTCCCCCACCAAGCCTGTTCCATTGGACGCTCCGGCGTTCATTTCCAACTGCTCCATTTGCTTGGCCCCAGCGATGATAGTCGACACCACTGGATAACTCAGGAGGTACTGGAGGGCGGCCTGAGCTTGACTGCGCCCCGCCCGCTCGAGAAACCGGAGTTCTTCCACTTTCCGCAAAATGACTTGGGCGTCCACCACGGCCCCTTGTTCGTGCCAGCCAGTGCCCGTGAAGGCGTCGGCCGCGTACTTGCCGCTCACCAAGCCCCGGGCCAGACCCTGTTTGACCACGACGCCCACATCCCGCTCGGCCACCAGCCCGAACATGGCGTCCGCCATATCGTGGTAGAGCATGTGGAAGGTGGGCTGGAGCGAATCAATCAAGTCCTGTTCCAGCAGCCAGACACCGGCGTCGATGTGGTTGACACTAGCCCCCCAGTAGCGAATCTTGCCCTGTTCCTTCAGGCTCTGCATGGTCTCCAGCCAATTGTTCTCCTGCAGATGATGAAGCTGTGGACTGTGCAGTTGGTACACATCGATATAATCCGTCTGCAGCCGGCGCAAACTCGCCTCTACCGCCTCTTCAATATGCCCGGGAGAAATATCTCGTCCCTCTCGGGGGATGATACTGCCGACCTTGGTGGCCAGAATCATCCGGTCGCGGCGTCCCTTCAGCGCCTTTCCCAGCACGACCTCACTCCGCCCTTCCTGGTACACGTCCGCTGTATCGACGCAATTGATGCCCAGTTCCATGGCCCGATGCACCATGGCGATGTGCTCGGACTCGTCCAGCTCCTGCCGGCCCAGCATGTTGGTGCCATAGCCGATTTCGGAAACCTTTAGTTCAGTCCTTCCCAATCTTCGGTAGTGCATATTCGCCTCGCTCAGAAATAGACTAGAATATTTCCCTGCATGCCCGTCGAACTATCGATCAGAAACCACGCGCCGCCCGCAGCCACATTGCCCAGAACCAATCCCAAGAAAAATGGCTGAATTCGTCTATACAATCCAGGCCCCCCGTACTTCAACACCACGCTCTTGAAGAACCATACTAGGAGGACGCTCACCCAGATCTGGTTCGTAACCCAAGTCGTGGCGATGGGAAAGCCGACCGGATGCAGCGGCCACCACAAAAAGTAGTGCCGCGCCAGCATCAGCAACACCATGACCCCGCCGCCTACGGCCACGTAAAACCACCCCTCCCAGTTCACCGCCATCGGGTTGGCGATCCACCCCGCTACATCTTGAAAGGGCTTTTGCGACCCCACGAAGAAGTACTGGTTCAGGTTGATACCGCCGTAGGTATAGGCCTGGCGGAGGAGGTACCAGGTCGAGCCAACCAAACTGATAACCACGGCCCATACCATCGCCCAAAACAGCCGCGTTCCGCCGCCCTGCGCGTGCAGTTCCCCGTCTAGCTTTAGCCCGTTGGCGCACGCGGCCATGGCGAAAATGCGCACCTTCAAAATCCACGCGTACGTCATGCCCAGCGCCGCCAATCCCTCCGCGCCGATAGCCGTGGTTCCCACCGTGGAGGTCATAAAGGCCTGTGGATAAATCGGCGCCCGGATGGTCGCCAAGCCCGCCTCGGCCACAAAGCGGCTCAACCCCACGAATAGGACGAAGACCACGAACAGAAACCAGGGCACCAACCAACCCGGCAGTCCCGACAGGGTCAGCCACACGCCTAGGATAGCCAAGCCGATAATCGTCCCAAACACCGCAGTGCGATAGGAGAGCATTTCCCCAGAATCGTCCACGGCTGCGTCCCCCAGAAAAGCTTTGCGACACACGGCCCGCAAGTGATTGCGTCCCACCCATAGACTAAAGAGCACAAAGGCAATCAAAGCACCCATGCCCTCGTGGGCGGCAATCGCCTCCGAAGTAGCGTACCCGGTCAGTCGCTCTGTCATGGCGATGCCCAGGACGCTGAAGAGGCCCTGTTGGGCGGTCGTCAACAGAAAAAAAACCCAGATGCTCAAGAGCACTTGCAGGTTGACGAAATAGGCGAACCCCAAGGTCATAAAGCTGAGGGCGAGGCGCAGGCTCACTTGGTCGCGGAATACGGGGATGCTGGTGTCGAGGACTATTGCGGGGATGAAATTGTAATAGCTGTGCAGAGCGTCGAGACTCAGCAGTGCGAACGGTATAGAAAACCCCAGCCACATGACGGGATTGCGGAAAAACGGCCGCATCAGCGAGCCGTCCTCCTCGATCATCTCCAAGGGCAGCTTCACCAGCGGATATACCAAGCGCTCGTGGTCGATCCACTGCCGCCGCAGAATGACCATCGTACACACCATCACGGAACAGCGCCCAGTAGCACAGCGGTTGTATCCACGCCCCCCACGGAATCGACGCCCCGGCTGGCGAGCCCTCGAAAAAGTGCTGTACTGCCTCGCCATCCAACGGCGCGATCCACCCCTTCATGTAAGGGTGGATCAGGTCCACCCAGTCGTTCTCGGGCGTGGCGTAGTAGAACACGCTGGCGATTTTGGGCACCATGTGCTCGACATAGCCCTCCGTCGGCACGGTAGCCGCCATCATCGCCATGATGAAGACGATCCCCATCTCGGCGCGTCTCAGCATCAGCCGTCGATGGACCAGACCGAGGAGAGGATTGACTAAACCCGCGAAGAGCGCAAAGACGAAAAAGGCGATGGGCACGCTGATATTGAGGGCCATCCACGAGGCATTGATAAAGGTCGAATGCAGCGCGCCAACCGCAGCAGCCAGAGAAAGGACGCAGCCCCAAAAAAACGCCTTGCAACTCAAACCGGCGGATGCAGTTGGCGGTTCGGAATCCCGAGGCACCGGCTGCTGGCTCATGGCATGGACCTCAGTTTTTAATGGGTTCTCGCTCTCCGCGGGGGTAGTAATAGCCAATCTCGCGGTCAAAGGCATACTCGATGTCGATCGTTTCGATCGGTTCATCGCGGAAGTTAAAACGCAGGGCTATATCGCCGAGGCGCA
>JAPOYQ010000088.1:2420-5696 GCA_026706505.1 Gemmatimonadota bacterium | reverse complement strand
CCTTCCACAGCTACGGCGCCGACCCGCTTCTGCCCCGCGACCTACACACTGACCCGACCCGACTCTCCTAGCAGCACCCGAACGTGGCAATTCGTTTGAACAATTTGGCGAGCCTGCTTGGGGACACCAACCGCATCGAGGAAGCCGAACCGCTGATGCGACGTGCGCTGGAAATCTTCGACACTTTTCGTCGCCAGACCGGGCACGAGCACCCGCACTTCCAACAGGCGAACGAGAACTACCAAGCCCTTCAGCGGGCCATGGGGTCCAATGAGCCGGATTGATCGGCAGCGCCGGGAGCGAATACCCCTGCTTGCCTGATCTAAGACGCCAGCCCGTCGAGCAGGTACTGCTGTATCCGGTCGAGTGCCTCTTGGCTGGCGATCTTCTGCCCCTCGTTATCGATGATGTAGAAAGAATCTTGCGCCCGCGCCGCCACCGTGTTGATAATGGCGCGGTGGATGTTGAGATCCAACTCGTCCAGCAAGTACGCGATTCTGTACAGCAAGCCCACAGTGTCTTGGGCTTCGATATCGACAACTGTGTAGCGGGCTGAAATGTGATTGTCGAACGCAATGCGCGGCGGCTGGTCGTACTGCCTCTGCCGCCGGCGGCGATCCCAACTGCTGCTGTACTTTGCTATCAACTCGCGGGCCTTGAGCCGCAGCGAAATAACCTCGGCCACCCGCTCGCGCATGCGCTCCTTCTTCCAGTCGGGCAGCGCCGGGCTGCCGTCGATGTTGGTCACCTGGAAAATGTCGAGCACCACATCGTCAGCGCGGGTATTGACATCAGCGCGAAGGATGTTGATGTCGTTGACGGCCAAGGCACCGCAGATCTTGGCCATGATCTGGCGCTGGTCGCGGGTGCAGACGACGACCTCGGTGTGCCCCTCGTGCTCGATGAATTCCAAGACAAAAGGCTGCTCCCGGCTCAGGCGGGCGATCATCTCCAAATGCCCCTTGATCTGCTCGCGGTTATAGGCCACCAAGTAGCTGGGGGATAGCTGCTCAATGTGCTCTTGGAACTGGACGACGCGCTGGGCCGACCAGCGGCCCTCGATGTGATCGAGGTGCTCGTTGAGCAGTTGACGCGCGCGCTGTTTGGCCTCTAGGGCCTGCATGTCCGAGTGCAGTTGCTCGGCCGTCTTGTGGTACAATTCCCACAGCAAGGCCCCTTGCCATTCGGTCCACGCGTCTGGCGCAACAGCCGACAGGTCGGCGTACGAGACCAAGTAGAGCGCGCGCAGCCATTCCTCGCTGGCGAACAAACCGGCGAACTCAGCGATCATCTCGTAGTCATCGAGATTGCGCCGCCTAGAAATCAGCACCATGTCCTGATGGTGCTCCACGAGAAAGCGCAGCATGGACCGCTCCTCCTGGTCCAGCCCCATCCGCTCGCTCAGTTCCTCGGTCATCTCAATCCCGCGCGCAATGTGGTCGTTGCGCTTCCACTTGCCCACGTCGTGCAAGAGCACGGCGAAGAACAGCAGATCGCGGCGCGTGCATTGGGCGAGAATCGCCGACATTCCTCCCTCCTGATGACCGAGAGCTTCCAAATTTTCCAGCGCGACCAATGTGTGCTCATCAACCGTGTAGATGTGGTAAATGTCGTATTGGACCAAACAGGTCAGCCGCTCAAACTCGGGCAGGTACGCGCCTAAAACGCCCAAGTCGTGCATGCTCCGGAGCGTGAGCGCCGTGCGGTATTTGCGCTTGAGTATCCTGAAGAACAAGTCGCGGGCCTCAGGCAGACGTCTGAAGCCGTCGTTGATCAGCGGCAGACTGGCGCGCACCGCGCTCTGCGCCTGATCGCTCAGCTTCAAGTTCTTGGTCTGGGCCGTGAGGAAAATCTTTAACAGGCGCAGGGGGTCGGCGGCAAAGTACGCTTCGCCGTCGGTGAGGACGATCTCCCCCTCTATTGCAGCGACGCCGCGTTCTAGATACATGCTGCGGCTGCTGTTGCGCGGCTTGCGCGTCAATTGCTGGAAGGCGCGTTCTACTAGATGGTGCACAGTGCGCGCATGTAGATAGTACTCGCGCATAAAGCACTCAACTGCCAACTCTTGGTCTTGATCCTCATAGCCCAAGGCGGCCGCGATCTGCGGCTTGAGCTCGTGCTCTAGCACATCGCGCTTGCGGCCCACGGCAAAGTGGAGCGCGTGCCGCACTCGCCAGAGAAAGGCGCGGCTGTGGGCGAGGCTCTTGCTGCCGCCATCGAGATGCTGCGCGTACAAATCGCCGTACTCGGGCGCTTTGACCTTGGCCTTGAGCGCCCACTCGAACATCTGTATCTCGCGCAAGCCCCCAGGGCTCTCCTTGACATTCGGCTCCAAAAGCTGGACGGATTGCCGCGCTTCGAGTTGCTGCTGGCGCAGCCGATTCAGTTCGGTGACCGTGCGCTTGGGCACGCGCTTGTAGAGCCGCTGTTGGAACTGGGCAAAAAGCGCAGCGTCGCCGGCCAGCAGGCGACCGTCCATCATTGCGGTGCGCGATTCTAGATCTTCGCGTACCGCCCTGACCACGTCGTCCAACGTGCGGCTGCTGTGTCCCACCTCAAACCCCAAGTCCCAAAGCGGATTGAATACGCCGGCGACCACTTGGGGAACCTTGTCTTGGCTTTTGGCGAACAGGAAGAGTAAGTCAACGTCGGAGTGCGGTGCCATTTCGCAGCGGCCGTATCCACCCAGCGCCACCAGCGCGTGGGGGCCAGCCGTCTCGGGCATGGCACTGTGGTAGATCGACAGCACTACGGCGTCCATGGCCTCGGCGATCCGCCGGGCCACGGTCTGCCCGTCGGCCCCGGCTTGGTGCTCGGCCTCGATCTGCGCGAGGGCTTCTTGCCACAGCGGCCGCAGGGACTCCCCCATCGGCGCGGGGGGCATCTCTTTTAGCGAGTCGGCAAATGTCTCTGCAAATCCCATAGCTTTTTCCAAATCCAATTAATATACGGCGAAGTCGAGTGCAAAAAAGCCCTCCGCGTTGAGCGACTTAATTTCAAAATAATGTTCTTGACAAACGAGAATACTGCTCATACTTTTGTTTGATATATAAAACAAAAAATTATTGAAACAAACATTTGTTTTTATTATAAAAAATATGTAACAGTAATGAGACGTACGATTAATAAGTCTTATCTCCCTATTTTTCAGCTACTTATCCTTCTCGTCTTCCTATCCGTGCAGGACGCGAACGCCTCCGCAAAGCCGTCCTTCCATCTAGAAGGCTACGGCGAGATGCTCTATTCCCACTTCGATTTCGGCCCCGACCAGAAAAG
>JAPOYQ010000088.1:0-2381 GCA_026706505.1 Gemmatimonadota bacterium | reverse complement strand
AAAGTGGTCCCAACGGTTCTCCCCCAGACAGCCGCGCCATCATCGACATCACCCGCCTCGCGCTCGAACTAGAAGTCGAGTTGCTCAAAAATACGGAGCTGGAAGCCGAGGTGGAATTTGAGCACGGCGGGGCTGGTGCCGCGCTAGAATTGGAGTTTGAGGAATTCGGCGAGTTCGAGCAGGAAATCGAAAAAGGCGGCGAAGTCGTCGTCGAGGAGCTAGCCGTCGAGCGGATCTTCAGCGATGCCTTCCGCATCCGCTTGGGGCATTTCTACGTTGCTGTGGGCCACTTGAGCCATCGCTTCCATCCCGCCGATTTCTTCGGCTCCCAACGCTCGGAAGCCGAGACTTCCATCATCCCAGCCCTCTGGCACGAAACCGGCGTGGAGGTCTCCGGGGCCTACCGGAACTGGCGCTACCAGCTACAGCTAGTCAACGGCCTAGACGCGACGGGTTTCAGCTCGCAAAACTGGATTGTCGGCGGGCACCAAAAGCGCTTTGAGACGATTCAGGCGACCAATATGGCTTGGGTCGCCCGCCTCGATTATCAGTTCGCGCCGCACGGTGTGCTGGGTATTTCCGGCTATCGCGGCGACAGCGCCGACAACCGCCCCAAGCCCGATATGGAAGGAATTGACGCGCACGTCTCCATCGTCGATGTGCACGGCAGTTTAGATTGGGGGCGGGTCCGCGCGCGTGGGCTATACCTCTATGGACATCTGCAAAATGCCGCCCTCGTCAGCGCCCGCAACCGCACCTTATCGAACAATCTCGACGTCTTGCGCTCGCCGGTGGCCCGAGCGGCTTATGCGGCCTTCGTCGAGGTCGGCTACGACGTCCTGCCTTGGCTGGCCGCTCCCTCGCCCAACCGCTTGGACCTGTTCATCCGCTTGGACGCGTACGACAGCATGGCCGCGGTCCCGGACGAGACCTTCGACAATCCGCGCTTTGCGCGCCGGGTCTATACCGTTGGCGCGAACTACAACATGGAAGACACCGTAGTGCTCAAGGCCGATTATGCCATGCGGCGGCTGGGCGCCGCCCACTTTAACCCTGAAAACACCCTGAGCTTGGGGCTGGGATTTCAATTTTAACGCAAGGAGGCATCATGGAAACGCTCACTTCAATCCATCGCCTTTTCCAGAAAGGAGTTCGCATGAAAGCGATCCTCTGTGTCTTTAGCTTGCTGCTAGTTGCCGGCTGCGGCGACGACAGCGACGCACCCACCGGGCCAGCCGAAGCCGAGTTCGACTTCGCGCCCATCTTGAGCAACTTCACCGACAACGTCGTCATTGCCACGTACGCGGACTTGGACGAGCGGGCCGGCGAACTGCTCGCCGCAATCGAGGCTCTGCGCAGCGATACCACGCCTGAAAACCTCAGTGCTGCCCGCAACGCTTGGGTAGCCACGCGCATCCCCTGGGAAGCCAGCGAGGGATTTCTCTTTGGGCCAGTAGATTTCAACGGCTACGATCCAGCGCTCGACAGTTGGCCGGTCAACCGCACGGACTTGGACGGAGTATTGGCCAGCGACAACGACTTGACGACCGCGTACGTGAACAGTCTGGACGGAACCCTCAAGGGCTTTCACACCATCGAGTACCTGCTCTTTGACGAAGGTGGCAGCAAGACCGCAGCCGATTTCACCGAGCGCGAATTCGCCTATCTGATCGCCACGACCCAAGATCTAAAGGCCACTACCAGCGACCTGCACACGAGCTGGATCTCCTCCGGCGGCAACTTTGGCCAAAAGGTCCGCAACGCCGGCAGTGGCAGCGACGCGTATCCGTCCGCCCAGTCGGCAGTCCAGGAAATGGTCGGCGGCATGATCGGCATCTGCGACGAGGTGGCCAACGGCAAAATCGCCGATCCCTTCGTCGAGCAAGATACCCGCCTCGTCGAATCCCAATTCAGCTTCAATTCTATTGCCGACTTCCAGAACAACCTCCGCAGCGTCCTGCACGTCTATACCGGAGACTATGCGGGCACCGGCGCGGGCTTGGACGAATTCATCCGCCAAGCCGACGCCGACCTCGATCAGCGGCTCAAACGGGAAATCCAGACGGCCATCGACGAGATCGGCAATATCCAGCAGCCCTTCCGCGACGCCATCGCCTCGGATCGGGACCAAATCGAAACGGCGCAGGCCGCGGTGGCCAAGGTTCAGCAGACCTTGGAGGAAGATATCCTGCCGCTGGTGTTAGGGAACTGATGTTACGCATCTGGGCCGGACCGACAGGTGTAGGGGCATCCCTTGTGGGCGCCCATGCGACACCGCGTATTCAGCCAGCGGGATCCGACGAGGGCAACCACGAGGGTTGCCCCTACAATGCGTAACATCAGTTAGGTAATTAATCTCGTCTCTCGCAATGAACATTACC
>JAPOYQ010000341.1 GCA_026706505.1 Gemmatimonadota bacterium | reverse complement strand
CAGGCCCATGTCGTTTGCAAGTTGCCGGATGGAAGGCAAGGCAGCTCCTGCGCGAAGCTCGCCGCTGAGAACGGCCTTTTTGATTTGATCGATCAATTGAGCAAACACCGGCACTGAATCGCTGGTGTCGATGACTATTTCCATAAATATGTTCCTTATCTTGTACTACTTGAACTAATAATACATCTATTGCATGTAAAATGCAAATAAAAAATGATATGCAAAAAACAAGCGGCGCGGCTCCTATTAGAGCCGCACCGCTTCACCATTATATGTTTGAATATTTAATTAACCGTATAGCCCGTCCCGTCCTCGCTAATTCACCTTATGGCTACTCGCCATCCGCGACAAACCCGTCTCGGCGTCGAAGTTGTCGCTCATTCCTTCCACGCCTGGGCAAAAAGGCCGAGTGAACCGGGCGCGTACCCGGCGTAGTGGTTGTTGAAAAATACGTACGCGGGCTGCTCTGGTGCGGCCTGTGCCAACTCTTGCACCTGTTGCGCCCACTGCTGGGTTTCGGCGGCGCGGTCCCAGACGAGGCGGTCCCAATGCCGCTCCTGCTCGCCGCGGCGAATCCGCTCCTCGACGTAGGCGTCCATCTTTTTTCGGTCGCCCAAAAAGCGCACGTAGAGGAAGTCAGCCGTTACGGGATCGACGCGGTTGAGGGTCTCCGCTAAGCTTGGCATGGTGTAGTAGTTGTTCAACACGAGCGCCACTCCGTGTTCGCGCAGCAGGTCTAACAGTTCCGCCCGTAGCCAGCTCCCGTTGCGCACCTCTACCGCAAAGCGGAACTCGCTCGTAGGTAGCTGAGGTAAGAACTCCGCTAGGCGTTCGATGAACGCGCTGCCGTACTCGTTTTCGTGCGCGTCCTGTCCCCGCGCAATGTATGGAAACTGCATCAGCAGCGGCCCCAACCGCTCGCCGAGTGGGGCCATCGCGTCGAGGAATTCCTCCATTTCCCCCATGCAGTCCATGAGCATTTTCTCGTGGCTGATCACACGGGGAATTTTGGCGGTAAAGCGAAAGTGCGGAGGCGGCCGCCGCAGCCATCCCTCTATTGCTTTTGGCGTTGGCACTCGGTACCAAGTCGAGTCGATCTCCACACTTCTGAAGACCTTGGCATAATGCTCGATGTAGTCGGCCGCGGCACAGCCTTCTGGGTAGATCAGCCCTTCCCAATCCTCATTCGACCAACTCGTCGTTCCCAAAAAGAGTTGCGCGGGCAGCCCCTCCTGCACTTGCTGCATTCGCTCGACGTGCTGGGGCTTAGCCGGCGGCATAATTTCGGAAAAAAGGTCTTGTTGTTCTGCCACGATTTGCTCCGCAAAAAAAGAGGGCGCGGCACCTACCGCACCCTCGCAATTCCATCGAATGTCTCTATGTACGCTACGCTTTCTCCCGCACCATCTTCACCACCTGTTCCTTCCCCACTAGCTGCACAAGCGACCCAAATCGCGGCCCTCGCTCCTGCCCGAGTACCACCTCGTAAAACATCCGAAACAACTCCTTGGGAGGGATTTCGGCCTCGCGGGCCAAGTCGAAAGGTATGGCCTGCAATTCTTCCTCGGTGGCCCCATTGGCCGCGCTTAGCCGCTCGGCCAACTGCCCTAGGAGTGATCGCTCCTCGTCCGTGGGCGGACGAAATTGCTTGTTTGGCAGCACCACGTCTCGGTAGTAGTTAAGACCCTTCTCCACCAGTGCCTGTGTTACCTGCGGATAAGTAGAAGCCTGCGCGTCGTAGCGCGCCAGATATTCCTCCAACACTCCGACCGAATCCACTCCTAGTGCTGCGATCAGATTGTTGACTGTCGAGAAGTTGACCTGGGACGCGTACTCGGGCACGACTGCGCCGCGGTCGCCGATGTGCCACAGGGCCTGCTCGAGGCGCTGCTCCTCTGCCACATCGGGATAGTTCCGCAACGCATCGAGATAGTCGTCAACGCACTTGGGGACGATGTCCCAGTGCAGCCGCTTGGCTCGCTTGGGATTCTGGAAGAGGAAGAAGAGCAGGGATTCTATTGGCGCGTACTTTTTCCACGCATCCACCGTCACTCCCATGCGGCCGGTGCTGCTCGCCACCTTGCGCCCTTCCTCGTCGAGAAAAAACTCGTAGCACAAGCCGACCGGCGGCTGCTTGCCCATCAGGCGCACGATGCGGGAGGACTGGCGAACCGAGTCGATGAGATCTTTGCCGTACATTTCATAATCGACCTCGTAGGCGTACCAGCGCAGTGCCCAATCGACTTTCCAGCCCACCTTGGCGTTGCCGCTGAGTACCGACTGCTCGCCGCTTTCTCCACACCCAGTGTAGTGGCCGGTATTGAGGTCGCAGGTGAAGCTCACGGTGCCCCGGCTGGGGTGGTAGGCAGTGACGCGCGTGGCCATGATCGAGCCACAATTGGGACAAATCGGAAAGAAGGGCGACCAGTGCTGGCGGTTTTGTTCCCGCAGCGTGGGTACGATGATTTGGCGCACCTCTTCGGCTTTGGCTAGGAGAATCGAAAGCCCTTCGTCAAAGTCTCCGCACACGTAGGCGGCACGCGAGCTTTGGAACTCGTAGTCGAAGCCAGAGGCGTCGAAAAACTCGCACAGCTTGGCGTTCATGTAGTCGCCAAAACTCGTACAGCAACCAAAAGGATCGGGGATGGCGTGTACGGGTTTGCCGAGGTGGGCGGCGAGCATGTCGGGCTGCGGAAAGTTGCTAGGCACCTTGCGCAGGGCGTCCATGTCGTCGCTGAAGCAGAGTAGGCGGGTCTTTAGGCCGTAGAGGTGCTCACAGGCATTGCGCACCCAAGAGGTGCGGACGCCTTCGGAAAAGTGACCTAGATGGGGGAAGCCGCTGGGGCCAAAGCCGGTCTCGAATAGTACCGGGCGGTTCCCGCTGGGCTGGCGCTGCTTGACGATCTGTGCCGCCTCTTGGAAGGGCCAAGCCCGATGCGTATTGGTCTGGTTCCTCTCCATGTGCCCTTCGTCGGGTGTGAGGCTCGTCGAGACGGCGCTTGGGTGATCGTGCGGCGTCTCAGCGATTGCGGAAAGTGATGCGTCCGCGGCTCAAATCATAGGGCGAAAGGGCCACGGTGACCTGGTCGCCCGGAAGCACGCGAATGTAGTACTTGCGCATCTTGCCGGAGACGTGGGCCATGATCTCGTGGTTATTTTCCATCTCGCACTTGAAGTAGCCGTTGGGCAGGGCCTCTTTGACCACTGCTTGGACTTCGATCGCTTCTTCTTTGGCCATTGCTCTCGCCTAAAGGAGATGGTGGCGGCGTTGTCCGCGCCACGGAAAAAGCAGCCGCTAGAGCGGCTTGCAAAGAATGTTAAGGATACGCTTTGCTTGAACAAAAGTCAAACTCATTCGACCAAGTAATTCACATCGTACGAGGCGTGTTTGACTGCCTCGATCGTCGCTAGATGAGGGGCTAGCTGCTGGACTCTGCCGTAGTATTGGATGGCTTCTGCATAGCGCTCGGTCTTTTCGCAGATCATGCCGAGGTTGTGCAGAGCTGGGATGTGATCGCCGGACAGCGCGATGACCTGCCTAAAGGCCGCTTCGGCCTCGACGAGCTTGCCGAGGCCGAGGTGGGCGAGGCCCTTGGCGAAGAACATGCTCTCGTTGTCTTGCTCGTACTCGACGGCCTTGGCCAGCACGGCGAGCGCCAACTTGGGCTGTTGGGCTTGCAGCCGCACGAGCCCGAGGCTGTAGTAAGCGCGGGCCAGGGCGCGACGCGCACCGCGATATGTGAAATCGACTTGCAACAAGGTCTCTAGGTGTTCGATGGACTTTTTGAAGTCGCCGACCTTGTGATACGCCACGGCCATGTTGAAGCGGGCGTTGACGTGGTCGGGCTGGACCGCGATGACTTTTTCAAGGTATTCGAGTCCCTCGGCCTGACGCTCGGTGCGGCAGAGCAAGGTCCCCAGCCCAGCCATGGCTTCAACCATCAGCGAATCTAGCCGCAGGGCCTCCTCGTAGTGGTGCTCGGCTTCGCGGTCGTATCCTTGGACGTGGAGAATGACCGCGAGGTTGCAATGTGCCTCGGCGTAGTTGGGGTCGAGCTGCAATGCCTCGAGCAGCAGCCTTTTGGCCTCGTACTTTTGTCCGTCGTCAAAGTACGCGTTAGCGAGGAGAACGCGCAGCTGCGGGTTGTAGGGTTCGATGATGACCTTGGCGTTGAGATAGCGGATTTTCTCTTTGGCCCAGAGGTTGTACGCCCGCTTGTCTTGGCGCTGAGCCTGACCCTCGCTGCACAGCAAGGCCAGCAATAGAAATGCGAGCACGGGCTTCATGGTTGGAACTTCTGAATCCGATCGTTGAACGTATCGGCTACGTAAATGAATCCCTCGGCATCGCGGGCGATGCCGCCGGCTACGACCTCGCGCTCGTCCTCTTGGCCAGTAGCCATATCGACGACAACTTGGATGCGGCCTGTGAAGCGGAACTGATCGTCCTCTTCGCCCTCTTCGCCCCAGCGCGTCAGGTAGTGCCCTCGCTGGAACACCTCGATGCGGCTGTGGCCGGCATTGACCACGAAAGCGCGGTCGGCGGCTTCATCGACGGCAAAATCGGTGGGCCGCAACAAAAGCCCGTTGCCGCGGTCCTGATGCGATTTGGGATCGCGGCCAATGACGCGGCTGGCCGTGGCGCGCTGCGGGTCGTCGTACACGACTAGGCGGGGTGACTGCCAGTCATCAGCGCGCAGGGCCAATGGCTCGATCAGCGCGGCGAAGCGCCCTTGCCAAAGTCGCAGACTAGCCACCAGCAGGGCTGGGATGGCGTACTGGATCTGCTGCTCGCCTGCTTGGTCGAATAGCTGCAATTGGCTGATGCTTTCGACGTAGATGGCATCGCTATCGACGACGATGTGGCGGGCGAACAGCCCGGCTAGCGGACGCGTCCACAGCAGCCGACCGTCTGGGGCGAATTTTGCCCAAAAGGCCTCTGGCTTCTGGCTTGGGCGGTGCAGGTTGTACACCACGTAGAGATGATCTTCGTCATCGAGGGCCAGTGCTGGCCCGTCCAATGCGCTCGTTTCCATACAGGCCAGTGGCTCAGTAGTATAGACCCATGCGTCTAAGGAGCGGCCCGTGCGGTCAAAGCGCTCGACGCGCCCCCTGCCCGCGCCGACGACAAAGACCGTGCCGTTGCGGCTGATGGCCAGCCGCGTGGGGGTCGTACCCTCGGCTAGTGCCCAGCTTGCGACGCGGCGGTGGAACCCGCCTGTGGCCGTCGTGCTGATTAGCTCGTGTACGGTCTCATCCTCGCCGTAGAAGCTGACGATCCGGTAGCTGTACTGCGCGTTGGCCAACAGGCCGACGTCTGTATAGGTGGTGTCGGCCGCGGATTCCACGCGCGCTATGGCCGCGAACTCGCTCCCTGCGGCGCGCTGGATTTCACCGTAGAGAAAGCCTGATGAAGATACTGGGTGCCAGACCAAGTGCGCGGCAGCCTCCTCACTGGAGAAGGTCACTTTGAGCACGGGAGGATCCGCAAGCCAGGGCGGAACCTTCTTACCGGCGAAGGGGCCAACGCAGGCGACGAGCGCTGTGGCGAGGCAGAAAAAGAGTCTATTCATAGCGCAAAAGAGATAGCTCTACCCTCCCGCAATGTCAAGGAGTATAGGGTTACCCCAGAATGAAGACAGCGTTGCCGATCTTGCCAGTGAAGTAGTCGATGACCAGCCACAGCCCATTGCACAGGGCCTCG
>JAPOYQ010000263.1 GCA_026706505.1 Gemmatimonadota bacterium | reverse complement strand
TCATGTGTTTGTCCCTCATGAAACTTCTTTGATGAAGTAGTGTTCTACATAGGGCTGGGCAATATTTTGGACAAACGAGGCGCGCACGTCGTACACAAACGTCTCCCGCGCCCCCAACTCGACTTGGACAAAACCCGGAGCGGGCTGCATGTCGGCTGCGCGCGCGACTTCGCCCACGATCTGATCGGCCAGCGGCGGCGAGGTTTCAATCCACAGCGAGTCGAGTTCCACCCAGTCGCCAAAAGCCCGGCTTTGCAGAGTGATTTGGAGCTGCAAATGCGAGCCGTTGCGCAAGTCGAGCCAAGTGCCAGATTCTGTAATGGGACTGGACCAAAAAGACCAATTCTCGCTGTCGTAGCCAATGGAAGCACGGATGCCAGGCTGGCGGTCGATTTGCAGGATTCCCTCGGTCTCGGGCAGGCGCAGATCGTTTTCGTAGCGCTCGCGCGTCACTACAAATTCCTTGCCCGAGTCCGTGTATTCTCGGTAGACGTTGGGGTCGCTATCGCGACCGGCCCGCACCTCTACCTCTACCCATGCCTCGGCGTCTGGCACGACCACGGCCTCTTCGCCGACCATCCGCATGGTGCGCGCTGCCCACGCCAAGCGGCCAAAATTCACCTCGGCTCCCAAGTCGAGAACTTTGCTGCGGTAGATCGCCCGCTTGGGCACGCCGCGGCCAGTGAGCACAAATTCGGCAATGGTGCCGCGCACCGTATTGCTGTCGGTGGTGCGCTGCTCGTCGAGTGCGGATGCTTTGCGCTGGTAGCGCACAAAGCGCACGTATTGCTGGGGAAAATCGATCCCGACCTCTGGGTCGAAGTTAACCGGCACATCGGCGATGAGGGTGTTCAAGCGGCGATAGCCCTTTTGCGCGAGGACATCGCTCGTCTCGGCGGCAATGCTCACCTCAAAGGCCGGCACCGGGTCTTGATTGAGCGGCACGCCGTCGGAGCGGATCCCCTCGGTCGGCGTGGCAAATCCAAAGTGCCTAGCCGGCACAGGCACGCCGATGTCTATGGTCCACCAGCCGTCGCGGGCCGTGTTGTACGTGCTCCGCAACCCATCCACATAGAGCGGGCTGTCGAAGTACGAAGTCCGGTTGACATTTGTACCGTCCATGTACCACAGCCGCGGCTGATGCCCGTCAATGTACCCCAGTTCGCGCGGGACGATCAGCTCGGACCAACCCGCTACCGCCAAGAACATGTTGTCGCCGTCGGCAAAGTACACGGGCCGGATGCGCTCGGCGTTGATGTCCACGATGATCCGCGTGGTGTCGCTTCCGTCCCACGCCAGCCCGGCCCCGCCGATTTGCCACAGCGATATTTGCGCTTCCGCCGAGGAGCACAGCGCAATCGCGATCAGTGCAATTCTGTATATCGGTGCGCGTGCCATCACGCCCTCCAGGTTGAACGGCACTCAATATTATAATGCAATGCGCAACGGCAAGCTATTGACGCGAGCGCGTCCTGCTCCCTTTATATGCCAACCTATCCAACCCCAAACAAGGAGTTTTTCCACATGGGCAAATCAGGGTACGACGATACCCCTATGCTACCCAACTCTCCCTATTGCGTCCACGATCACCGGCGGCCCGCCCCAGCGGTGGTGACGCCCGGCAGCGACAACAGCCCCCCCTCCGACGCGGTCGTCCTCTTCGACGGGACCAGCCTCGACGGCTGGCAGAGCGCCAACGGCGGCGACGCCCCTTGGCGGTTAGCCGACGGATACATGGAGATCGTGCCCCGTACCGGCGACATCGTCAGCACAGCGAGCTTTGGCGATGTCCAGTACCATCTCGAATTCGCCTGTCCCAGCGAGGTCAAAGGCGAAAGCCAAGGGCGCGGCAACAGCGGCGTCTTCCTCATGAGCCTCTACGAGATCCAAGTTCTCGATGGGTACGACAACCCCACGTATGCCGACGGCACCACGGCCGCGGTCTATGGCGAGTACCCACCGCTGGTCAACGCCTGTCGTCCACCCGGCGAATGGCAGACCTACGACATCTTCTGGACAGCCCCGCGCTTCAACGGCGCCGAGTTAGTCAGCCCAGCTTATCTCACCCTCGTCCACAACGGCGTCTTGGTCCACCACCACGTCGAAGTCTTAGGCCCCACGGGCCACCGCGGCGTCTATCGCTACGAAGCGCATCCTCCCACCGGCCCACTGCGCCTGCAAGACCACGGCGACCTAGTGCGCTATCGCAATATCTGGGCGCGGCCCGTGAAGGGATACGACGAAGGCTGAGGTACAGCTACATGGAAAAGGCAAAGGGCTGCGAGTGCAATCTCGCAGCCCTTTGTTGTGTACATCCAACCCTGTTGCCGCGGTGAAAGCCAACACGGGCTTACATCACAATTTTGTACAAACATATGCCCTACTCACTCGTCTCCTGTACGAAGGGAGACGAGGTATATGTATGCCTATGTGGGTCATTTCCTCGCACGTTTTGAGAGGAATGTCAAGCTGTATATGGCCTGTGCCGCCCTGATCGGGTTTTCGGCGTTCGGCATCTACAGCGTCCTGTTCAATCTCTATCTGCTGAGGATGGATTATGACGTCGACTTGATAGGTCATTTCAACGCCGCAGGCTTGCTGAGCTTTGCCCTTTTTAGCCCGATAGCCGGCAATTGGGCGCTCAGGGCCGGGTACCGGCGAACTCTGGTGGGGGGCATGTCTCTCATGGTCATGGGGTATCTGCTGATGTCCCTAGCTGGGTTCTTTTTTGGCCCATTGCGTACGGGGTGGATCACCGCGGTACAAGTGGTCATCAACTGCGGCTTCGCCACATATATGGTCAGCAGCAGCCCCTTTCTGATGTCGGCAACAGCAGCCGACAACCGCTCGCTCATATTCTCCTTACGTGGGGCGGTCTGGTCGATTTTCGGATTCGCTGGCAGTGCGCTGGGAGGAACTCTGCCGCAGGCTTTCGCTCGGCTGACCGGTTATGACGGACTCGTCCCCTACCAGTGTAGTCTGCTCGTGGCCTCGCTTGTCTTAGCACCGTCGCTCTTTCTGTTCGGCTCGACTACAGGAGACAGCAGTCAAGAGGAGTCGGCTGCGGCCACGGAGAGCGAAGACGGAACGCGGCCAAATGTGCCATTGCTGATGATCGGCCTGATCAGCCTGCTCGCCGCTCCAGGGGTCGCTGTGGCCCGCACCTTTTTCAACGTGTACCTGGACGCGGAACTCGGGATCTCCCCGTCCTCCATAGGCTGGATGATCGGGCTAGCGCAATTGCTCTCCGTCCCCGCAGCCCTAGTCATGCCGTACGTGCTGGCCAAAACAGGCCACGTACAGGTCTTCACCTACACTACGCTCGGCATCGCTTTAGCCCTGTTACCGATGGCCTTTATTCCCCGCTGGGAGGCCGCCGGCCTAGGGTATATCAGCGTCATTGTATTGGTCGCTGTCCGCAGGCCCGCGTTTGCCGTCTTCCACCAAGAGTTAGTCGCCCCGCGCTGGCGATCGACGATGTCGGCGGTGACGACGAGTACTGCCTTGATAGGCTTTGCAATCACCTCCTTCGGCGGGGGACGCCTCGCCCTTAGCATGGGCTATACGCAACTTTTTCTCTTGGGCGTCGTCATAACCTGCATTAGCGTCGTGCCGTTCAGGATGCTGGCCGCTCAGCGGGTCAGAGAGGCGTCGGCATGAGTGCGAAATGGATCGTTGCCGCCAGTTATCTGCTAGCGGTTCCACTAAGTGTATTCGCGGGTGCGGACAAAACAGCGGTGGCTACGAGAACCGATACTCCGCCGGTCGTCGACGGGCATTTGAGCGATCATTGCTGGGACCTGGCGGTGCCCACCACCGATTTCATCCTGCTGGACCCGGTCGAGGGCGCTCCGGCGGCCAATCAGACGGTCGTGAAAATCCTCTACACTGCGGATCAGCTATACATCGGCCTGTTCATGGCCGATTCCAACGCCGAGAATATCGACGCGCGAGTGGTCCCTCGGGACGGTCGCTTCGCCCCTCGGGACCTGATCGGCATATTGCTCGACACCCAGCACGACCATCGCAACGCCTACGGATTCTACATCAATCCCTACGGCATCCAGCATGACTTCCAGATGACGGACGATGGCGCAAAAGGGTACCGGGGCAACAACAAAGGTTGGGACGGAGTCTGGCGGGTAGAGGCTGCGGTTTTAGACAGTGGTTGGTCCGCCGAAGTGGCCATCGCCTTCTCCACGTTGGCCTTTGCAGCCGGGGACGACATGGTTTGGGGGTTTAACTTAGAGCGTCTATCCATCACGGGAAGGGAGCGCAGCCACTGGGCCGCTATCTATCAGGAGGACGGCTCCGTTCTGAGGATATCGAAAGCCGGTCACTTGGTCGGATTGCGGGGGATAGACCCCGGGTTGCGTCTCGAATTACTTCCCTATGCCGCGTCCGGCGTCGATAGGACGCACGCCGGTTGGCGGGGAGAGACGGCCAGCGCGGGGTTGGACGTGAAATACGGCGTCGCTGCGAATGCGACTTTGGACATAACCGTGAATCCAGACTTCGCACAAATCGAGGCAGACGAGGAGGAAATAAACCTGTCTCGCTTTCCCCTTTTACTAAAGGAAAGGCGTCCGTTCTTCGTCGAAAACGCGGACTTCCTCGGCAAACACGGGTTGTTCTACAGTCGCCGAATCGCCGACCCAGATTTCGGCGCTAAGTTTATCGGCAAAGCCAAGGAATACACGCTCGGCATTCTGACGGCGCAAGACCGAGGCGAAGCTGGTGCAAGACCGAAATTCGGCGTCTTAAAGCTACAGAGGGAAGTATTCCACAATTCGACCGTGGGCGCGCTAGTGGAAGGCATCTGGGATCGCGGGATGGCGCTGCAACAGATCGCGGGGTTGGACTCCCGAATGGAATGGGACGACCGCTACATCATTAACGCCTATGCCGCCAGAAGCGCCGAACAAGGCCGCAGCGGGTATATATCAGGTGCCGATATGAGTTATCGGCACGGGAATTTCGCAGGAGGCGTTAATTACAGGTCGATAGAATCCACTTTCAGCGCCGACAGACTCGGATTTATTGAGCGCGACATCGGCGTCGCATCGCAGTCCGTGGAGTTTTCGGCCGACTGGCGTCCGCGTATGAGACGCCTCGGCAAGTTAAATCTCGGACAAGCTGTGTTTCTGGAGCGACGGTCGGTCGAAGATGGCTGGAGTTGGGAATGGACGACTGCTGATGTATGGCTCTACACTTGGGATGATTCTTTCGTCTCGGCCAAACACAGCATCTGGCGCTGGCCTTGGCAGGGAACCTGGTACAGAGGACAGACACTCGAAATGGGGGTTGATACGGGTGACGGCAGAAAGTGGAAGCTGGACATCGGCGCGGGACTGCAAGATCGCTTCGACTTCGCCGACGCTTATTTCGGCGCGGCAAGAAGTGCTAGCGGCGCGCTCGAACTCAAGCCATCCGCGTCGCTGACGATCGAGGGCAGTTGGTCGAGCGTCTGGGAGTACTTGCCGGGCGGCGCATTCGACGAGCGCAAGACGATCTGGCGGGGACGGGCGACCTACTTTGCCACCAAGCGCCTCTTTCTACGCGGATTCGCACAAGACGCTGGCTATCTGGATGAGCGCGACATCAACTTGCTCGCCAGCTATGAGATCGCGCCAAAAAGCCGGGTTTATCTGGCCTACAACTTAGGCGACACTGCCGCAGAGAGAGCGGAAAAGCTCCGCTTCAAGG
>JAPOYQ010000816.1 GCA_026706505.1 Gemmatimonadota bacterium | reverse complement strand
CTTGATTTGGGTGCTGGTGTCGCTGTCGTGCATGTATCGGGCGATGCGTGCAGTGGCCCTCAATCGGGGACTTTAAGCATCGAAACGACTCCCTCGGGTCCCTTGCAATTGAGTGCAACGGCCCGATGCGCTACGTTACCAAGCAGCACACGGAATCGACAGAGAGGAATGTAAAACCATGCGAATGAGTCGGCTTTTCAGCCAGACCTTGCGCGAAGTTACTGCCGACGTGGAAGTCGCCAGCCATCAACTCTTGTTGCGGGCCGGCTTTATCCGCCCGCTGGCCAGCGGCATCTTCAGCTATTTGCCCCTGGCGCAGCGGTCGATGCGCAAGATCGAGGATATTATCCGCTGCGAGATAGACGCCATCGGCGGCCAGGAAATCACCATGCCAGTGGTCCATCCGGCCGAACTCTGGCAGCAGACGGGGCGTTGGTACGCAGTCGGCACAGAGATGGGTCGCTTCCAAGACAAAAACGAGCGCGACATGGTGCTGGCCATGACCCATGAGGAAGTCGTCGCCGACCTAGTCAGCCGCGAGATCAAATCCTACAAGCAACTGCCCCAGCTAGTTTATCATATCCAGACCAAGTGGCGCGACGATCCCCGCCCCCGCTCGGGCCTCATCCGAGTGCGCGAGTTCACCATGAAGGACTCCTACAGCCTCGACGCCGACTGGGAGGGCCTCGAAAAACAATACCGCGCCCATTACCAGCAGTACTTCAACATCTTCCATCGCTGCGGCCTCGACGTGCTCGCGGTGCGCTCGGACACCGGGATGATGGGCGGCGAACTGGCCCACGAATACATGTACCTGACGCCCATCGGCGAAGACACCTTGCTGTTGTGCGACGGCTGCGGGTACTCGGCCAACCGCCAAATCGCCACCTTCGCCAAACAGACCAATCCGGAAGAAGAGCCCACCGCGCCCGAGAAAATCGCCACGCCCAATACCACGACCATAGAAGAACTGACCGCGCTGCTCGACATCCCCGCGAATAAGACTGCCAAAGCCCTTTTCCTGATGGCCACCGTCGGCGACGGTCGAGACAAGCAGGACGCGTTTGTACTGGCAGTCATACGCGGCGACATGGAAGTCAACGAGACCAAGCTGGCCAACGCGGTCGGCGCGCTCGAAATGTGGCCGGCGCGGGACGAGGAAATACGCGGCGTCGGCGTCGAGCCGGGCTATGGATCGCCCATTGGCGTCGAGGGAGCGCTAGTCGTCGTCGATGACTCCGTGGCATCTTCGCCCAACCTAGTAGCCGGTGCCAACGAGCCGGGCTACCACCTCGCCAATGTAAACCACGGCCGCGACTACACGGCTAACGTGGTCGCCGATATCGCCACCGCCCGGCAAGGCGATGGCTGCCCCAACTGCGGCGCGGCGCTGCGCGAATCGCGCGGAGTGGAAGTGGGCAACATCTTCCAGCTCGGCACCAAATTCACCGAGGCACTAGGCGGTGACTTCCTAGACGCCGAGGGCAAGGCGCAGCCAGTCGTCATGGGATCTTACGGGATCGGCGTGGGGCGGCTGCTGGCTTGTATCGCCGAGGAGTACCACGACGAAGACGGCTTGGTGTGGCCCATTGCCGTCGCGCCCTACCAGGTCCACATCGTCCTCCTCGCCAAGGGTGCAGGCGCAGCGCAAGACGCGGGCGAGCAACTCTACGCCGACCTCGCGGAGCGCGGCATTGAAGTCCTCCTCGACGACCGCCGAGAAAACCCAGGGGTCAAGTTCAACGACGCCGACCTAATTGGGATACCGGTGCGGGTGACGGTGGGGGATCGTGGTTTGCAGCAGGGAATTGTCGAGATCAAGCTGCGGCGCGAAAAAGAGCGGCAGGAAACGCCGGTAGAGCAAGCGGTAGAATACATAGTAGAACAAGTGGAAATGTTGCAACGCGAGTTAGACGAACGCGTAGTAGAAGTGGAGTACCCAGGATAATGTTCGTCGAAGGCTACACCGACCAACTCAGCTACCGAGCCGGCGAACAGGTCCGCTTTCACGTGGCGACCAGCGCGGACCAGTACGCGCTGGAAGTGACGCGGATAGGTGCAGAGCGCGAAGTAGTGTGGCGGCAGGACCAACTGCCTGGGTCGTCCTATCCGGTGCCAGAAGACGCTTCGTCCAACGGCTGCGGCTGGCCGATTTCCCACTCCTTGGAAGTACCGACCGACTGGCGCAGTGGGTATTACGAGTTTGCGCTACGCGTCGAGGACCAAGGCGGCAAGTTCGTGCAACGGGGGCGGCGCATGGCCGAGAGCCGGGGCTTTTTCATCGTCCGCCCGGCTGGCCCCACGGACGCTCGCATCCTCCTCCAGCTAGCCACCAACACCTACAGTGCTTACAACAATTGGGGCGGCTACAGCTTCTACAGCTATCACGGCCGCGGCGGCTTGCAGGGGCATCGCGTCTCCTTCGACCGTCCGCTGGCCGGGCTGTTCGACCATTGGGAGCGCGACTTTGTCGAGTGGGCAGAGGGCGTTGGATACGCGCTCGACTACTGCGCCAATTCCGACCTCGAATGGCATCCCGAACTATTGGACAACTACCGGCTCGTGCTCAGCGTGGGGCACGACGAATACTGGTCGGCTCCCATGCGCGACCACCTCGAAGCCTACATCGCCGCCGGAGGCAACGCCGCGTTTTTCAGCGGCAACTCCGTGTGCTGGCGGGTGCGCAGCGAAGACGAAGGCCGAGCGCTGGTGTGCTGGAAGCAACAGTTCAACATGGACCCAGCTTACGCCGCCGAAGACTACGCGAACCTTTCGACCTTGTGGAGCCACCACCTCGTGGGCCGGCCGGAAAACGAGTTGACCGGCGTCGGCTTCCTCTACGGGGGCTATCACCTAAGCCACGGCCAATACATGGACGGGTCTGGAGCGTTTACAGTCCATCGCCCAGAACACTGGGTTTTCGCGGGAACGGGCTTGCAGCGCGACGACACCTTCGGAGGCGAGCACACCATCGTCGGCTACGAGTGCGATGGCTGCGAGTACTCGCTGGAAGATGGGCTGCCGGTACCCAAGGGGACCCATGGCACCCCAGCGGACTTCACCATCTTGTGCACCGCCCCTGCTCGATGGCATCCAGACGACAGCGTGTGGTACGAGTACTGGGAAAAGGGTCGGGAGGGCGCGGCGGTCATGGGCCTTTATACTCGCGGCGGCACGGTGTTCACCGCCGGGACAACCGACTGGTCGCACGGGCTGAAAGGAGACGCGACCGTCGCTCAGATCACCCGCAATGTCCTCGACCGACTGAGTCAATAGTGGCTGGAGGTTGTCCGGCCCGAGATTGCACAGAAATGGACACTAAAAAAATCGAGGATATTAATGAATGAGCGGTATTTAGTGACAGGTGCGCTCGGCTGCGTGGGTGCATGGGCGGTTCGCCGGCTGGTCCGCGAGGGGACGCCGGTGTGGACCTACGATCTGGGCGGCGATCCCTATCGCTTGAGGATGATCATGACGGACCAAGAACTGGACCAGGTGCAACTGCTCGAGGGCGACATCGCGGATCTGGACGAGTTCAAGCGAGTTGTGATCGACTGCGGTATTACTCATATCCTGCACTTGGCAGCCATGCAGGTGCCTCTGGTCCGGGCCGATCCAGTGCGCGGGGCCGGGGTGAACGTCGTGGGGACCACCGTCGTCTTCGAGACGGCTGCGCGTCATCGCGACCAGATCCAGAATCTGGTCTTTGCAAGCTCGTTTGGGGTGTACGGCGATCCGGAAGCGTATCCTCCGGGGCCGATTGCCCACGACGCTCCACTGCTGCCTCCGACTCTCTACGGGGTGTTCAAGCAGTGCAACGAGGGCACGGCTCAGGTCTATTGGCGGGAGCAGTCGGTCCACAGCATTGGGCTGCGCCCGTGCGTAGTGTACGGACCGGGTCGCGACCAAGGCTGGACCTCCACTCCGACCAAAGCCATGCTCGCCGCCGCGCTCGGCCGCGAGTACGAGATCACCTATGGCGGCACCCTCGTCTATCACCACGCCGATGATGTCGCCGCCGCCTTTATCGCCGCGGCCAGGACCAAGCTGGAAGGTGCCCCAGTGTACAATCTAGGGGGCAGCACGGTCTCAATGGCCCAGATCGTCGCTGCAATCGAGGAGGTTATCCCCGAGTCGGCGGGTAAGATTGGATTCGACCCAACGCCGCTGCCACATCCCTCGAGCGCCGATGACAGCGCCCTGAACCAAGCCCTCGGACCTCTTCAATATCGATCGCTGGTCCAAGGAGTTCGGGATACGGTCGAAGTCTTCCGCACCGCCTTGAAGGCCGGTCGTCTCGACCTCGAACGGGCACTGCGCACTTAGAAGCCGTCAGGGCAAATAACTTTCTTAGAGGAGCGCTGCCTACGTGAAAATCACAGGGATTAAATCCGTCATGGTTCAGGGCATTCCTTGGACGTGGACGCTGGTCAAGGTAGAAACGGATGAGGGAATCTGCGGCATTGGCGAAGCGCAGTTGCCCATCGGCGTGCGAGACATCCTGACGCGTATGGAAGGACTGCTCGTCGGCGAGGATCCTCGCCATCCAGTCCGGCTGGCGCAAAAGATCTACCGCGGACTAATCGGTGCCGGGTCCTCAGGAGGAAGTATTGTGCTGGCCTTGTCGGGGGTTGAACTGGCACTGTGGGACCTGCACGGCAAGATGACGGGCCTGCCCCTATGGCAGTTGCTCGGCGGCAAGTACCGGGACCAAGTGCGCATCTACGCCGACACGGCCCGGCCCGGCGACCGATCGCCCGCAGCCTATGCCGACGGAGTGCGCCAGCGGGTCGAAGCCGGGTACACCGTCGTCAAGGTCGATATCGACAACAGCGCTCCAGAAGAGTACCGCAAGGATCCCCACAACCGCGCCCTATCTAGGGCCGAGGTCGAGTACATGAGCGCCGTCAGCCACGCGGCCTACGAGGCCCTGCCCGCCGACGTTGAGCTGTGCCTCGATATGCACTGGAGTTACCAACCAGCGGACGCGCTCAGGGTCGCCCGAAGGCTGGAGGATATCGACATCCTGTGGCTCGAAGATCCGACCCCGCCGGAAAATCTCGACGCCCTAAAGTACGTGACCGACCACACCTCCGTGCCCATTGCCTGTGGTGAAAATCACTGGATGAGCCATGGGCTCAGGCCCATGATCGAAGACCGGGCTGCGGATATTATCACGCCCGATATCCCTCGCTTCGGCGGGGTGCAGGAAGGCAAAAAGGTGGCCGAATTGTGCGAATTGCATTCACTGGCCTTTGCCCCGCACAACATCTGCACGCCCGTGGGTACTGTGGCTTCGGCGCACGTATGCGCCAACGCGCCGAATTTCCTGGCGCTGGAACACCACGGTCTCGACTGTCCTTGGTGGGACGATATCGCGCTGGATTGGGGTGGCCCGGTAGTCGATCGCGGGTACATCACCGTGCCCGACCAGCCGGGGATTGGGGTGGAGTTAAACGAAGAGTTGCTGCGCGCCCATCTAGTTCCCGGTGAAGTGTGGTGGGATTGAAGTATCCACCGCCAGAGCAAACCCGTGCGGCGCAGCCGCCGACACGGGTTCACCCCGTCCTTTGAGGGGCACCATCACCAAATCGATACCGGTCTCGATGGCGATGGTGCCCCTCAGCGTCAGCGGCCAGCCCTCCCCAAGCATAGCCACCGACGTTTCCACACCAAAAAGCGATTTACAGCGCCCTCACTTCGATAT
>JAPOYQ010000877.1:3300-5713 GCA_026706505.1 Gemmatimonadota bacterium | reverse complement strand
TCGGGCGGTTGCATATCAAGAGTCGCGAAGAGAAACTTGAGGAGTCATTCCGGGCTTGGCTCGTGTCGCGCTCGCTCACCCCACAGCAGGCCGAGTACCTCTCCCTGATTAAGAATCGCGGCATCGCCACCGGCCGCGTGCGTATCGAGGATCTATTCGAGCCGCCGCTTTCGATTCTCGATGTCGTTGGCAAAGGGGTCGAGTTGTTCGGTGAAGATGGTCTCAAGCAGGTGGTTGAACGGCTCAACGAAGACGTTTTTAACGCTGCGAGCTGACGGAGGAAAGCGATGGACCAGGGACTACGCCGTAAGTTCGACCGGATTACAGACATCCTATGGGCTGGAGGAGTCACGAACCCTGTCACATATATCGAGCAGATCTCTTATCTCATCTATCTGAAGCTTCTCGATGAGGAAGAGTCCATCCGAGAACTCCAGGGCCGACTCAGTGCCGGGGACGGCGTGCGGCTTTTTCCTGCCCAAGCCGAGCGCTTTCGCTGGTCCAAGTGGCGTTTCAAAAGCGGCAACGAATTGCGCGACTTCGTTCGCGACGAGGTCTTTCCCTACATGGCGTCGCTGGTCAAAGACGAGCCGCAGGTGGCTGAGTACTTTCGCGACGCCGTGCTTGAGATTGTCGATCCAACCGTGCTGAAGCAGGTGGTTGACGAACTCGACTCAATCGACTTCCGCCAACTCGGCCCCGACATCAAGGGCGACATCTTTGAATACCTGCTCACCCATCTCGGTCAGTCGGCGTTGAATGGCCAGTTTCGGACACCGCGCCAGATCCGCGCCTTTATGGTCGAGATGGTCGATCCTGATCTCGGTGACACTGTGTACGACCCCGCTTGTGGAACGGCAGGGTTTCTCATCGACGTGGTAGATCACATCCTCGCCCGCTACAGCAAAGAGCCCCAGGAAGTGCCGATCTACGGCGAGGTCTGGCTGGAAAAGCGCGGGCAGACACTCGATAAGGCCAAGGAGGAGATCCCGAAGCTCCAGACGTACAAGAAGGGTCCCGGCGAGAAGATTCCCGACTGGAACCTGTTCGAAGCCTCGATCTACGGCACTGATGTATCGCGCCAGATGATGCGGATATCCATGATGAACCTCGTCCTCCACGGCATCCGCCGCGCGCGCCTCAAGCTCGGCAATGTCCTCTCAGAGATGAGCGGCCTTACAGAAGACGACCTGAACCGACGCTATCAGGTGATCCTGTCGAACCCACCCTTCGCTGGCCAGATCCCTAGGGAGTCTATCCGCCAAGACCTGCCCTCGAAGTCCAAGAAGAGTGAGCTCCTGTTCCTTGCTCTCATGCTGCGGTCGCTAGCGCCAGGCGGGCGCTGCGCCGTGGTCGTGCCCGAGGGTGCGCTCTTTGGGTCGACAGGAGCGCACAAAGATCTGCGCGAAAAGTTGCTCCGAGAGTATGAGCTTCAGGCCGTAGTGTCGTTGCCAGCGGGCGTGTTCAAACCTTATGCTGGCGTTAAAACCTCTGTTCTTGTTTTTCGTCGCCCTGCAACGGAGCTGGGGGAGGGTGAGGCCGCGACGCAACAGGTGTGGTTCTACGAGATTCGCAACGATGGCTATGATCCAGATAAGATACAAGGGGGTGGTCGCCCGGAGACGCCGGATGAGAACGACATCCCCGACCTGCTCACAGCGTGGGCAGACTACAAAGTCTCGCGCTTTGGGAGGCCCCCAGGAGTTGAGGCTGGTACTGTGCTTGAATCGGGGAGCGACGAACCCCAATGCTGGTGGGCGGCCTTCGGGACCATCGCAGAGAACGACTACAACCTCGCCGCGTCGCGTTACAAGCCGCGTGTGGCGGAGCCGGTTCCTGACGAAGATCCAACGGAACTGATCCGCGAGGTCTTGGCGGTCGAGAGTGAGATCACAGCCGGGCTAGAAAAGCTGCTGAGCGAGGTGGAGCAATGACCTGCGTCACCGATACACTCCTCGACCAGTTGGCGGTGGAGGGAGCGTGATGGAGTGGCCTAGACTCCGTCTTGAGCAGCTTTTACTCGACGCGAGAAGTGGAACATGGGGCTCCGCACCAGATGAATCGAAGTCTGTGTATCCGGTATTGCGCTCCACAAACATTCAGGATGGCAAGCTCGTAATTGACAACCCGGCACTACGGACGCTATCTGAGAACACTGTTGAGAAGTACCTCCTTGTAAAAGGAGACATACTTGTAACAACTTCGTCGGGAAGCTCACGCCTTCTCGGAAAGAATGCGATCATAGAAGAGCTCCCTAGGAACAACGGTAAGTACGTGTTCTCAAACTTTACCTGGAGGCTCCGTCCAGCCACGAGCCATGTGATCCCCAAATTCCTCTATTACTATCTTAATTCTCCTACTGCTCGCACTGAACTTGAACGCATACAAAGCACGACTAGTGGTCTCCGAAATC
>JAPOYQ010000877.1:0-3290 GCA_026706505.1 Gemmatimonadota bacterium | reverse complement strand
CTCGCTCAACAAGTCCCTCTCCCGCCGCTCTCCGAACAACGCCGCATCGTCGAGATTCTCGACCAAGCCGACCGCATCCGTCGTCTCCGCGCCGATGCTGACGCCAAAGCCGACCGCATCCTGCCAGCGCTCTTTATCAAAATGTTCGGTGATCCTAGGACGAATCCGATGGGCTGGCCGGTGAAACCGCTAGGCGAGATAGGTGAACTCGATAGGGGACGTTCAAGACATCGGCCACGCAACGATCCAGCACTTCTCGGGGGCTCGTATCCACTAATCCAGACTGGAGACATCGCCAACTCTGGTGGTCGGATCACGCAATACACGCAAACGTACTCGGAGTTAGGTCTTGGTCAGAGCAAAATGTGGCCCGCTGGGACGCTGTGTATAACAATTGCAGCCAACATTGCGAATACTGGTGTGCTTGAGTTCGACGCGTGCTTCCCCGATAGTGTTGTTGGTTTTGTCCCAAGCCCAGATACAACCACGGAGTATGTGCAATTCCTTCTCACTCAGTTGCGGAGCGTTCTGGAGGCGGGTGCGACACAGGTAGCGCAAAAGAATATCAACCTCAAAATGCTGAGGTCGCTCGTTGTTCCTGTGCCGCCAATCGACTTGCAGAACCGCTTTTCTATGCATGTCCGCAAGCAATATGCCTGTCGCGCAACGCAGACATTGATACATGAAAAGCTGGACCGACTATTCGCTTCTGCTACAAGCCGGGCCTTCACCGGCGATCTGACCGCCTCTTGGCGTGAGGCGCATAGGAAGGAATTGCTTCAAGAGATGGAGCAGCAGCAGACGGTGCTTAAAGAAGAAAAACTATCGTGGAATCCGGCAGTAGAGAAACAACAGATCGAGTCTTAAATCCTGCTTCCACTCGTGGAGTGGACATGTTCTTCGAGCAGCATGTTGACGCTTATTGGCTCGCCCTGCTCGTCGAGAATGGTTTGTTTGCTGCCTTCCAGATGCGGGACAATTTCGTGACGCCGACCTCATTATCTGAGTTAGCATAGGTCGAAACGTCTGCCTGTGTATTGAAGTAAATCAGGTCATCAGCTAGGGTGCCGCTCGACGGCCCAGCAGGAGTACTTGCTACAATGACACTCACCGCTTTCAGTATCGCCAACTTCAAGGCATTCTCTGCTACCCAGCGAGTACCGTTGAGGCCAATCACGCTGATATACGGAGCGAATAGTGCTGGCAAATCTAGTGTGATACATGCACTGGCACTCGCGCACCACTCTATTGAGACCGGAAATCTCGACACTCAGCGGACCCAGATCGGCGGGGAGTCCATTGATCTCGGAGGGTTCCGGCAATACGTTCACCAGCGAGGGCGAGATCGAAGCCTCCGAGTTGAACTGGGTTTTGAGCTCGATCCGGGGCGGCTCTCCGGGCGCGTGGCAGGGCTTCTGCAATCGACAGGGGATATCGTGGTTGAACTGGTGATCGGGATGGGAGGCCAAGAGGAGAGGGTGAGGGTGGAGCGTTTCACGTTAAAGATAGACGGTGTACTCCTGCTCTCGATGAGTGTGCGGGCGAGTGGACTCCTGCGCTTAGATCGGCTCGACCATAGCCATACAGTATTTCGCGAGCTCTTGATACTGGAGATGGATGATCATGGCATCCACGAGGAGCACCACGCTGCTTCCATCAACATGCTTGATGAACTAGTCCCCGGCATCACCGCTAGGAGCCGCGGCCTCTTCCCCCGAGTCGAAGAGGAGTCCGAGGGTAGCGAGGTGGAGGGAGAGGACGGGGAAAATTCTGTGGCGGTGAGTCGTAGGCTTCGGCGAGAAGATCTCGTGCGGGCAGCCCTGCTCGGGGCGTTGCGTGAGTTGATGGGAGGTCTTGGAACAGCGTTGGAGGACGATATACGGCGGCTTCGCTACCTTGGGCCGCTGCGGTCCTTCCCGCCCCGGCACGTGGCCTTTTCGCAGCATGGGGATCCGAACTGGTTTGCAGGTGGTGGCTACGCTTGGGATGTGGTGCGCACCCACGAGGATGTCCGACAACGTGTAAACGCATGGCTCGGGGACGCGAACCGTCTGAAGACGCCTTACGAGCTCGAAGTGCGCGACCTGCTGCCTGCGGCAGTGGTGTCCAAGGAGCTTCCAGCCAAGCTCCACAAGGCGCTACACGATCTCGTGGCGTCACTTCTTAAAGGAATGAAGTCGGACGAAATGACGGGCTTGATGCAGTTGGCTGATCAGGTCGCCGAGCAAATCGCCGAGCTCGACCCCAGGAATCAGGACT
Source organism: Gemmatimonadota bacterium (assembly GCA_026706505.1). Next base: position 1,031 of record JAPOYQ010000877.1, on the reverse strand, counting down.
ATATCATCCCTGAGATTGGGAACCTCGTGGCAGCGGAGAGCGACGACGAGGAGCTTGCCGAAAGCTGGACTGAGGAGATGGTCAAGGAACGGATCGAAGTCTTTCAAGACCTTGTTCTCATCGACAAACGCACAAACACCCCCGTAAGCCATCGCGATGTCGGCATCGGCGTCAGCCAAGTGCTTCCCGTTCTAGTGTCGGCCTATGCTTCTAAGAACAAGCTACTGGCTATTGAGCAGCCCGAGATACACCTCCATCCGGCGCTTCAGGCCGAGCTAGGTGATGTCTTTCTTGAGTCAGCGCTTGGCGGCGACGGTAACACCTTTCTCATCGAGACCCACAGTGAGCACCTTTTGCTGCGTATCCTGCGCCGGATTCGGGAAACCACCGATGGTGAGCTTCCGCAAGGGGTCTCCGATGTCCACCCGGAGCATGTCGCTGTCCTCTACGTCCAACCCGGACGTGAGGATACGGAGGTTCTGCATATCCCAGTGACAGCCGATGGCGAGTTTGAGCGTCCATGGCCCAATGGCTTCTTCGCCGAGCGTGCAGAGGAGCTCTTCTAAGAATGATTCACGAATACGCCCTTGAACCTGAATTAGTAGCGACTTGGACCGACCGCAGCACTTGTCGCTACTTCAAGGATAACTTCGGGCTAGGTCAAGGAAGACTCGTCTCAAGGTATCCAAAGCATTGGAACCGTCTCGTACGGGACGCTTTCTGCGAAAATAATGATCTCGCTCAAAAGCGTCTCGAAGAGCTGCTGGTACACCTATCCGAACGAATGGTTCGGCGAAGCTATGCTCAGTGGGATGAAGAGACAACGAGTTGGCGTAATAACGCCGAGCGCGAGCATGAGAGACGGCCTTTTCATGCTATCCTTGCTCGAACCAATCCTGAGAATCACGCTCACGTGCTGACGGAGAGCGACATAATGGATGGAGACTCTGCAGCGCGCTGGGTGGTAGGACATGGATACTCCAAGAGGAACGCTGTAGAAATGGCAGATATCGTGGCTCCCTTACTCCGAT
>JAPOYQ010000210.1 GCA_026706505.1 Gemmatimonadota bacterium | reverse complement strand
CCGCCTCCTCGTTGTTCTCCTCGTTGAAGCGGCGCACCAGCTCCTCGAAGATCGTGCCCATGCCGTGATTGTCGAGGCCGGGACGGACAACCTTGCCGTCTGCGTCCTTCACGGGATCGGGGCTGAGATTGATCTGCGGCGAGGTGAGCTTCTCGATCAGCGTGCCGAGCGCATCCGCCCTGGAGAGGCGTGGGATCTGGTTGCGGAACTCGAAACTGTCTAGGATGTCCTGCACATTGGGCGAGAACCCGTCCAGCCACGCCTCGAAATCCGCTCTGAGCTGCTGAGGATTGGATCGGGCGCGCACGTCGCGCAGAGTAAAGGGCGAGGCATTGTAGAAGGCCTGCCCCGCCGCCTGGCGCAGGGCGGCATCCTGTTCGGCCACGCCGGCCGCATCGAGAGTAGCCTTCATATCGAGCACGGCCTGCTTGCCGTCCTCCAGCACCGCATCCAGCCGGCGCAACACGGTCATCGGCAGGATCACGTCGCGGTATTTGCCGCGTACATAGAGGTCGCGCAGCACATCGTCCGCGATGCCCCAGATGTAGTTCGCAATCCAGTTCAGGTCGTTGTTGGTCACTTGGCGTTCGCCTTCAAGCGCGGCTGAGCTGACGTTCGAACATAGCACCCCCTGTTAGCGGGATTATATTCTCGCATGCACAATTCCTAGACCGATGCGGCGGCTCCTAGACCGATGCGGCGGCGAAAATCATCATTGTCCATATACTGCTCTATGTTACGCCAAGCCAGTGGCCATTTCAGCGCCTTAGCGAGTGGAATACGATCACTTTCTGGAATTCTCCATAATTCCATAAATTCATTCAATACCACTCCATAAGTCCCAAGAATAAGATGCGGTGGCCTAGAAATCGGGAAGTCATTTTTTGTTTTTTGACGAAATTGAACACAACGCAGTCTGTCAAGATATTCTATTTCGGCAACGATAGAAATGGGTATTTCAGATGTTCCACTCGCAACAAAATCTCTATCGGTTTCGTAATTATGAGGTGGATACCTAAGACTTTCCATTTCTGTATATTGATGTCCAACTATTTTACCCAGCATAGAAATTATTGTGAAATGCCTGTATGTAAGCTGCTCTATCAACTTCATCATCATTTGCAATTCATTCACATCAAGACTCTCCGATATACTGGAATTTGCCCAGAATCGAGCTAAGTACGGTATCTTCTTTTCTTCATATTCCGTTTGTGCTTTTCGTAACAGACCTTCCAAAATTTCATCGCCACAAGATCGACTGTCTTTAGGTGTATCAAAAAAGCCGTCGTCTCGTAACGTGTGTCCATTCTCCAATTTCTCTTTCAGAACTTCAGCACTCAATGCAAGAACACCACCGATACGTTTCTGTTCGCCATGAGCCAGAACACGGTTAGCAATCTCAGTTCCGATTCTCTGGTAGGCACCAGTAGCTCCGACCGCTGCTGAACCGATGCCAAACTCTGGGTTCCCTGTAATCACCGATATTGCTGCACCGGACGAAGCGCCGATCATATTGACACCAGTCTCGATTATTCGGCGTAGCTTATCATTCATAGCTGAAAATCTTCCCTCAGTGCTAAACAAACGGCGCTGTTCTTTATTCGGAACATCGGTAGGTTGTCAACATTCATGGGCGCCTGAGCATAGGGTTGGAGCCGAGATCAGCGCATCCTGGTGACCGGACTCCGGGCACCGCCGGCCTCCGGAACCCCGGGCCGACTCGCGCGTGGCAGATCTATCATGGTCGCAATCGCTCTTCCGACCCGCTCGGCGGCCGCCTCGATCTTCCGGTCCCCGACATGGGCATAACGCATGGTTATTGTGGGCTGCACATGTCCAAGCATTCTGGCGACGGTGGACAGGGGTACGCTCTTCGCCACAGCCTGGCTCGCTACCGTATGGCGGAGGTCATGCACGCGTACAGCGTCGATGCCGGCCTCGCGGCGGACCCGATACCAGAGCTGAAAGTCGCCATGTCGATGCTGGAACAGATCTCTCCGAGGAGGAAAGACCCAGGGCCTATAGCTGGATGCTCACGAACAGGGTGCGCGAGAAGATGGAGCGCGACGGGCTCGGCAGGGAGGTCCAGGAGGCCCGCGCACTTCAGAACCGCCTTTGGGACCCCCGGGCTCCACCGCCGCCGGGCGCACGTCTGGAGACGCCGCAGACAATGGATAGGCCCAGGGCAATCGCTTTTGGGCTTTTCATGCTGCGGCCCAGATCAAGTTGAGAAGGAAGTCGTCGTTCCATGCGGCGCGTTTGAGCTTACCGCGCATGGCGTCCTTTGTCGGTTCTCGCCTTGCGATGTTGAGGGCAAGACATCGCATCGGGGCGAGGTTTTCGGGTCCATGGTCCTTGCGGTTTCGCTGTCGGTCCTCGTTCATGGTCACATCGAGGACCCAGTGGAGTATGGAGGCCGTTTTCGATGGCCCAATGGGCGCGCACGACGTGCTGGAAGCGTTCGGGCGAGAGCGGCACGCTTATGATGTAGTAGCGGGTTTCGGTTTTCGTCTGCCTTGGGGTTTCGCGCCTCGCCTCGATCTTGCCGATAGCGGCCAGGCCCGGCCAGCCATGGCGCTCCTGGAGCCATGCGACCTCGTGGCAGACCGTGGCGCGGCGCGTCTCAAGGCGCCCGTGATCGCCGTCAACCTGTTGACATGACGGGAGTTCATCCGCCCGGGCGGGGTCGTCCAGATACAGCCGCACATCCTCATGCAGGCTGTCCTGATCGGCCTTGAGCGCCAGCACATAATCTCCGCCCCGCGCGGTGATGGTCCCGGCGGTCGCCGACTGGGTATGCATCGCATCGGCCGTCACGATGCGTCCCTTCAGCGCCAGCATCTCAAGCAACTGCGGCATCGCCGCGATCTCGTTGGACTTGCCATCGACCTTCACCTGGCCAAGCACCAGGCGCGCCTCGGTGGCGAAGGCCTGCATCAGATGCACCGGCGAGCGCGCCGCCGCATCGGCGAAGGAGCCCGCAGAGACTTGCCGTCAATCGCGATGACATCATCGTCGAGCACCACAGCCCAGCCCTCCAAAAGCCGCAGCAGCACCTTCTGCAAGCCGCCGGGATCGAGCGCGTTGAACAGGTCCGAAAAGGCGTCATGGCTCGGAATATCGTGCTTCAGTACCAGGAAACGGCGCAAACACCCCTCCTTCGCCCACCCGAACCGCTCCATGTCCGCGCAGCCCTCACCGCCGCACAGCACAGAAAGCAGCGCGATCATCAGCATCTCGTGAAGCGAATGGCGTGTCGCATTACTGCGCCGAGGATCACCAACCCCTTCGAATAACCCCGAAAACTCCTGCATCTCAAACCTCCGAACACCAAACGACGTCCCCGGAAGTCTGAATCCAAAACCTAAGCCGTCACAAAATCTTCAAAAGCGATTCCCCTGCCTTCCCGCCGGCGCGCTATGGGCATGGCGCGCCCCGGCCTGTATATCGGGGCGAGCGGGTCGGCGGGAAGGATGCGGGGGACGTGCCGGAAGAAGCGGTCAAAGAGCGCCGTCGCGGGCGTACCCAGCCCAAGGGGCGGCAGGTCGAGCCGGAGGCGCTGGCGGAGGTGCAGGCGCTGCTGGGCGCGGCCCCGCGCGAGCGGGAGTTCCTGATCGAATATCTGCATCTGCTCCAGGGGCGCTTCGGGCATCTCTCCGCCCGGCATATGGCGGCGCTGGTCGAAGAATTGCGGCTCGCCATGGCGGAGGTCTGGGAGGTTGCGACCTTCTACGCGCATCTCGACACGGTGAAGGAAGGCGAGGACCCGCCACCGGCGCTGCTGGAGTCGCTGCGCGCGGCCTTCCCGGCGGCGCGGGTCGTCACGGCGGCCCTGCATGGGCCGCTGCGACTGCGCGCCAGTCGTTGAGGCGGGGCACCGACATGTGGATGAGGCGACGCCGGAGCGGGTGCGCGTGGCGCCGGTCGCTGAGGTGCGGTAGCGCATGCGCCTGCAGTGCTTGCGGAAGAAGGCGAGACCGTAGACCGTGTACCCATCTCAAACGGACTCTGAAAAGCGCGTCAAGATCCGGCATAAGCATCTCTGTGGGCCATGTTCATCGCGTGACCTTGTAGGAGAAATCATGAAAAGAATCCGGATGGCAGTTGCAGCTGGTCTTCTTGTGTGGTTACCGCTATCGGCTCAAGCTCAAGCTGGTGTCCAACAAGATTTGGGCGCTCGAATTGCCGAGTTCCAGCAAAGGCTGGATGCAGCGTATGCCGAAGCGCAGAGGGAAGCTGAGCGTGAGGAAGTTCTCGCAGCGAGGCGAGAAGCTGAACTGCGCAGACGTGGGATAACTGTTCAAGGGGGTAGCGCTACTACCCCAGCCCAAAGGTTGCAAGCCAATGTGGAAGAGAAAATGAGACCGGAGAAAATTGCATTGAGAACATATGTCGAGGATTTCTTGGGGATGTGTCTCAGAGAGATTGATATTGGTATTAACCCTCTGCCGCATTTTTCTATCAAGCTTATCTCAAAACGGCCGAATGAGACTTGCTCTTGATACACTTCCAGAGGCATCCAGGGTCGAGGTAGCGGGTGCTAGAATCGCATCCGGGGTATCGAAGCGTCATCGGCACCTTACCAGGCGCAGGTTCGACAGGCTTGCGGCCTTCTCGCCGGTCACTTGCCGGAATTACGAATTTCGGGAGGCCCGGGCTCCTTGCATGGCTGCCGCAATGCTCGCCCCGACGCGCTCCGCCGCCACCTCGACCTCACGATCACCGACATGGGCGTATCTGAGCGTCATGGTCGGCTGCGCATGCCCGAGCAGGCGGGCGACGGTGGGCAGGGGAACGCCTCGGGCCACGGCCTGGCTGGCTACCGTATGGCGCAAATCGTGCAGGCGTACATCCTCGATCCCGGCTTCCCGCCTTGCCTGGTGCCAAAGGCTGAGATGACGGTACTGCGGCCTTGCCGGGTCCCTCGGCGAGGGAAAGACGAAGGCGCTTGCCGTGCGCGGCTGGCGGGCGATGACGGCCGCAGCCGGCCCGCTCAACCAGACCGTGCGCGGCCCCGTCTTGGCCTCGCCAAGCCTAAGCATGTCGCCATCGACCTCCGCCCATCGGAGCGTCAGGATTTCGCTCTTGCGGCAGCCGGTCAGCAGAAGCAGGCGGATGACGTCGGCCTGCGGCCGGCGCGAGGGCCGATCCTCCACGAGCCGGTCCAGGGTGCGGTGAAGCCGAACGATCTCCTCGGCGGACAGGAACCGGGTCATCTTTTTGCCCGGATTCGGTCTGACGCCTGCGACGGGATCGTTTACGACATGGCCAGCGGCTTTCGCGGCGCCCATGATCTGGCGCAGCAGGGTAAGCGTTTTGTTGGCGGTCCCCGGCGTCTTGCGGCTAATGGCATCGAACCAGCGCTCGACATGGGGCCTGCCGATGCGGTCGAGGCGCAGTACGCCAAAAGTGGGCAGAAGCTTCCGCTCGATCATGCGCTCCACGCGCTCGCCCCAGTCCGGGCTGTAACGGCCCCGCCGCGCCGGCAACCAGTCTTCCATGACGAAATCCCGGAAAAGCGGAACGCCGGCACGACCGTCAAGGCCTTCGGCGCAAAGCGGATGCGAGCCGTCCAACAGGGCCCGGCAGGCGCTGCGGGCTTCCTCCACCGTCATCAGCGCGGCCGAACCGACGGTCGTGCGCACCATCTTGCCGCTCACGGTGCCGTGCCACACGAAACTGCGATGCCCGGACGGACGAACCCGCACGCCCAGACCGG
>JAPOYQ010000145.1 GCA_026706505.1 Gemmatimonadota bacterium | reverse complement strand
CAAACTGCTGCGATCCTAGCACCAGCTATATCCGGTAGCGGCAGACTGGCGATTAACCTAGAGTCAAAAGACAATCATGCCAGCACCGAACATCTGCAAAGAGCAATCCTGTGCCGAGAAGATACGGAGAAACCATTATTTATGCCGTGAGCATTGGGAAGACTTGCAGGAAGGCACTATTGATGAGTGTCCCGAGTGTGGGGTATATAAAGCCGCACAGTACCCTCTCTGTATAGCTTGCAACAAGAAAGCCAACGCGACACTCACTAAAAAGTCGAAACAGGAACAGAGAGCAAGCCTAGCGGAACTGAACATTGAGGCTATCCAAAAGTACATCGCCGACCACTTTAATCTGACTCAGAAGCAACTCACCGGAAGAAGACGCACACAAGAAGTTGTAGAGGCACGGCACCTTGCTATGTTCTTAGTCAATCGTCTAACCGACAGTCGTTACACTACCATCGGCCGGTACTTCGGCAACCGTGATCACAGCACAGTAATCCACGCTGTACGCACTATTGAGGAGAAGTGTGAAAATGACCCCGTCTTCGCCAGACTAGTCGAGGATTTGTCCAATACCATCCGTCGACAAAATGTTTCGGCTCAGGCAGAAGACAAACAGAAAACTCGCAGGTACGATATACGCCGAGCGGACACCTTCGCCGAACGCACTGCCTTACTGGAAGATGACCAGAAGGCACAGGACAAACGCCAGTTGTTCCACGATCAGCAAGGCAAGTGCGTTTACTGCGGTAACGAGTACCAGTACGACGAACTCGAAATTGAGCACATGATCCCGAAGGCTCGCGGCGGCCCGGACCACATCCGAAACTGCCAGTTGGCCTGTGGTAGTTGCAACCTAGCCAAAGGTACGAAGACCGACATTGAATTCAGGCAAGAACATGCCAATTATCTGCCGCAGAAAGAGAGGACACCGGCTGATCCTCCCATAGATCCGGAACTGCTCAAAGCGCCAGCCCAGAAGCGGCGCTTCTGGAGATTCCGACGTAGGTAAAGACAATATCGGCAAGCAGCGCAACGGTCCGGTCGGATCGGTTCGTCGGATGTAGAGTGCCGAAAAGCATTTCTCGGCTCTATTCGCCCTGATCACAAAGGACCATTGACCCACTTCAAGGCAGCGGTCGCAGCCGTCCCGCGTCCTCCTCATAGCTCGCGCCACACGCCGCACAGACCAGATCATCGCTCAGCGTGACGCCGCAGCGGCAGGCCCAGCCCGTCTGCCGCCCAGGTACGCCGGTTATTAGCGCATAGGCTGGCACGTCGCGGGTTACGACTGCTCCGGCACCAATGAGGGCGTACTCGCCGATTTCGACGCCGCAGACGATGGTCGAATTGGCCCCTAGCGAAGCCCCCTTGCACACCCGCGTCTCTTGGAACTCGTGCCGGCGGTCGACAAAGGCGCGGGGGTTGACGACGTTGGTGAATACCATTGACGGGCCGCAGAAGACCTCGTCTTCGAGCGTGACTCCCTTGTAGATCGAGACGTTGTTCTGTATTTTGCAGCCGTCGCCGATCACCACGCCGCGATCGACATAGACGTTCTGGCCGAGGTTGCAGTTTTGGCCGATCTGAGCGTCGGGCATCAGGTGGCAGAAATGCCAGACATGGGTCCCCGCACCGATGGTGACCGGCTCATCGACGCAAGTGCTGGGATGGATGAAGTATTCTTTTGCCATGCTGACCGAATATAAATTGTCCTTATTTATTTACCAATGCGCTGACCGAACGGTCGGCGCAGAAACCCTTTGCATACGGAGGAAATTGTGAAATTAGCCACGTACTCTGCCGCTGGCGAACAGCGCGTGGGCGCAGTCGTCGGCGACGACAATGTCGTCGTGGATCTCGCCGCTGCCGATCGCGTCTTGGCCCGTCGTGAAAGGCGCAAGACTCATCCCTTTTTTGCTGACATGCTGACGCTGCTCGGCGCTGGTGCCAAGGGCCTGCGCGCCGCCAAACAGGCCGCGGCGTATGCCGAGGATAAGGAACCCAACGGCAAGACCATCCACGCCCTCAGCAAGGTCCGCCTCCGCGCTCCCGTGCCCAACCCGCGCAAGGTGTTCTGCCTGGCCGGCAATTATCAAGACCACATCGAAGAGGGCGGCGGCAAAATGGATGCCCAAGACAAGGAAACCCCACGCGTCTTTATGAAGCCGCCGACCACTACGGTTATCGGCCCTGGGGACCGCATTCTCATTCCCCCGATCGCCAACAGCATCGACTGGGAAGGCGAGCTGGCCGTGGTCATCGGCCGCAAGACCAAGGGCGTCAAAGCCAAGGACGCGCTCCGGTACGTGGCCGGGTACACCGTTATGAACGACGTGTCCGAGCGCGAGTTGGTCATCAAGAAGCGCACCGATAGCCGCCCACGCGACGAGTGGTTCGACTGGCTCAACGGCAAGTGGCTCGACACTTTTGCCCCGCAGGGACCGTGGATCGTCACCTCGGACGAGATCAAAGACCCCCAAGTCCTCGACATCAGCACGTACATCAACGGCAAGCGCAAGCAACACAACAACACCGGCCAGATGCTCTATCCGGTCAATAGGATCATCGAGTACATCTCGGCGATTATCACTCTAGAACCAGGCGACCTGATCAGCACCGGCACCATATCGGGCGTCGGCGCGACCACCGGCACCTTTATGAAAAAGGGAGACAAGGTCGAAATCGAGATCTCTGGGATCGGCGTACTCAAAAACTCGGTCGCTGCCAGCAAGAAATAACCCTTGGACTCAACATCCGCGACCACGGGCCAGGACGGTGGGCTGCTCAGCCGCGCCTTCCTGGCCCTTTGTTTGATTTACTTTTTCGAGAGCTTCCTCGTCGCCCCCTTCCAAGCGCTCTTCCCCGTCTATATCGAGGCCGACTTGGCGCGGCCCCCGTGGTTTACCGGCTATCTGCGCGGCCTGATGCTGCTCCTTGGCGGTATATTTGCCGTGGTCGCCGGTCGGCTCTGCGACCGCTTTGGCCGCAAGACGACCCTGATGATTGGCCTCGTCGGCAGCGCGTTCACCGGCTTGGTCTTTCGCACCGCAGACCCTTGGGGGCTGTCGTGCCTGCTCTTGGCGATGGGCGCGGCCAGCGGCCCTTGGTCCACGGCCGGACAGAGCATCCTCATCACCGCGGTCACTCCCGCTCGACTCGGTTTGGGTGGTGCCCTCTATTTTCTCAGCAACACGCTCGGCAACGCGCTCGGCAGCTTTTGTACTGGCTTGGTCAAAACCGCCTATTCCTTCGCTCAGATCGGCGCTGTTATGTGCATCGGCATGGTCGCAGTAGTCGCCCTAGCGCTGGCGCTGTTGCCCGGCGACGCGCCTAGCCCGACTACTGCACAGACGGCACGCCTCAATACGTGGACGGCCTACCGCCCGCTTTTGGACCGCGGCAATGTGCACCTCTTGCTCAGCTTGCGCCTGACCATCACCACTTTTTGGGGTATGGCGACGCTGGCGCTGCCCCTATTGATCTATCGAGTCGGCGAAAGCGAGTCTCTACCCGCGTATTTTGCCGCTGTTTCGCTGGTCGCTGCCGCCTGCTGCCAGCTCGGCGTCGGCTATCTCAACGACCGCCTCGGTCGCACGGCACCGCTCCTCGGCTCGGCGTCCGGAGTCTTCCTCAGCGCCTTGGGACTGGCCCTGTGGCACGATTCCCTCGTCGGTCTCTTTGCCTGCGGCACTGCTCTCACTGCTACGGCGTGGGCTGTCTCGACGCTGATTCCCCGGCTTATCAACGACGTCGCTGCCCCCGAAGAAAAAAACCGTCTCGTCGGTTTGGGCCACTTTGCTTGGAGCGGCTCGATGGTGGTCGGCAGCCTGCTCGGTGGCTACTTGATCGAGATAAATGCCGCCCTGCCCTTCTATCTCGGCACAGCCCTCACGGCGCTCGGTGCGCTCGGTGCCTTTGGCCTCTGCCGCCGTCTGGACGGAACAGGAGTTACGGTTTAGACTAGGCGAATGCAAAAACTCCGCTTGTTCGTCATCTCGGTCTCGCATTTTTGCGTCGATAGCTACGCCACGATGTTGGCCCCGCTCTTGCCCCTGATCAAGGTCAACTTGGGGCTGAGCTTGGCGCAAGTTGGGTTTTTGGGTTCCATCGTTTCCATATGCAATATCAGCCAACCGCTCATGGGCTTGTGGGCCGACCGCATGGCTTGGCGCTGGCTGATCGTTGGTGGTTTGGCCTTGGCGACCGTTTTCTCCCCGCTCATGGGGTTGGCTCACAATTATCTGACTCTCGTTGCCATTCTGACGCTGGGTGGGCTCGGGGTCGCCGCCTTTCACCCCCAAGTCTTCTCGCTGGCTGGCGAACTCAGCGGCCCGCGCCGCTCCTTTGGCTTGGCGCTCTTTATCTTTGGCGGGACGCTGGGACTGGGCCTAACGCCGCTGTGGGCACCTGCCTACACCAATTCCTTCGGGCTGGACTCCCTGCCCTACCTGTCCATTCCCGGCCTGTTGTTCCTTTTGCTCGTCTGGCGCGCGGTGCCGCTGGGCAACCCTAACTTTTCCCACGGCAGAAGCACGGCCCAGTGGCGCAGTCTCGGCGACCAAGCGGGTCCTCTCATGCTGATCACCGTGATCGTCGTTTTACGCTCGGTGTCGGGACTGGGCTTTGGTACGTTTTTGACGCTCATGGCCCAGGAGCGCGGCCTTGATCTTGTCGCTGGTGGCATCCCCTTGGGAATCTACAATATCGCCGGCGTAGTCGGCGCACTCTTCGTTGGCTATCTCGCCGATCGCGTCGATCCTAAACCGCTGGTCTGGGGATCGCTGCTGTGCTCGGTACCGCCGCTCTATGCCTTTATCTATGTCGAGGGAACGCTGGCCAGCTATACCCTGCTCTTTTTGGGCGGCGGCCTGTTGCTGTCTTCCAATTCGATTATGGTCGCCATGGCCCAGGAGTTTTCGCCGGAAAATACGGGTTTGGTCTCCAGCCTGCCGCTGGGCTTTAGCTGGGGTTTGGCCAGCCTCGCGCTGCCGCTGATCGGCCATTTCGGCGATCAGATCGGCGTGGCTGAGACCTTGAAATACCTAGCCCTGCTGCCGATATTGCCCGCTGGGCTGGCCTTTTTTCTGCCCAGCCGCCCAACCGCAAAGGACGCTGCATTATGAGCTTACTCATTTTAGATCCCGAGCAGAAGCAGTTCTTCGACGACAACGGCTATCTGCTGCTCAAAGGCTTCTATGGCCCTGCGGAGATGGAGCAGATGCGCTGCGAGTTTCACCGCTTGGTGACCGAGATCGAAGACCGGCCCAAGAACGTCAAATACTCTTTCATGGACGCGCCGGAAGGCTACGCGCCCGACCCCTTCAACCCGCACAATGTCGTCGGCATGATGGATCAGACCTTGGCGGGCGACTACTGGTTCGACCAGTTCACCGAGCCGCGCATTGTCTCGGTCATGGTCGATCTGTTAGGCCCTGACCTCGATTTCCACAACGGCAAGATCCGCAACAAACCCCCCGGCTTTGTCTGCACCCAAAGCTGGCATCAGGACTGGCCGTACGAGCGCCACACAGAGCCAGACTTGGCCGCGGCCATTACGTATCTCGATCCGAGTGGATTTGAAGCCGGGGCCACCGAGGTCCTGCCCGGCAGCCACCTCAAGGGCGAGTACCCTACTGTAGAAAACAGCCACACCATTCCCGACGAGCATATCCCCGCGCCCGATTGCGTCGTCTTGGAGGCCGAGCCGGGCGACGTGGCCATCATCCA
>JAPOYQ010000481.1 GCA_026706505.1 Gemmatimonadota bacterium | reverse complement strand
ATCTTGTCCATCAGGTGTTTGGCCGCCACCGCAAAGCCCAGCGGATGCAACGGCCACCAAAGCACGTGATGCCGCGCCCACATCAGGAAGAGCATGACCGCGCCGCCACCAGCGCAAAAAGCGAGTCCGTCCCAAGCCACGCCCGCCGGCTCCAGCCCGCGCACCGCATAGTTGTACACGGTTGACGGCCCGCCCCTAAAAAACCACCCCACTAGATTGATCCCCCCGTGCCGGTGCGCCATGTGCAGCACCATCCAGCACGAACCAACCGCGCCAATCAAAATCGCCAAGCACACCCCCCACATCACCACCCGCCGACTCGGCCGCGTCATGTCCTCGACCAGCTTCAGCCCGTTGGCCAAGAGCGCCATCACAAAGATGCGGATGTCGGCACACCAGATATAGGCCAGCGACAAATTGAACACCCCGCTGGTGCCAACCGTGTTGACGCCTAAGCCGTATATCATCAGGTCCGGCGCGATCATAGGCGAGCGCACAGCCGCCAACCCCGCCTCGGCCACGATCCGGCTAATCCCAATAAAGATCAACAGCGCCAACCCTATAAACACCGCCGCCACCCATAATTGCACCCCCATCAGCCACAGCCACCCCACCATCGTCGCCACGCCAACTATCAAAGCGCAGACCGCGCCGCGATACGGAACAATCTCGTCGCCATCGTCGATGTCGCGCGCGCCCCAAAACGCCTTGCGGAACACCCGCTTCAAGTGCTCGCGGCCCACCCATAGACCGGCCAGCACCAGCGCCAGTAATGCACCGCCGCCCTGATAGGCCAGATAGGGCTGAGAGGCAATGCCATAGACGAACTTCTGCTTGGACGTCAGGCCCATCAGCAGCAAGACCTCGGACTCGGCCCGGACCAAGAGCTGGAAGATCCACAGGCCAGCCGAGATGCTCGTGTTGATCAAATAAGAAAAGCCCACCATCGCGAAGATGATCCGCAGTTGTAAGAGCTGGTCGAAGTAGACCACGTTCCACTGCAAGTTTACGTTGGGCATAGACGGATAGTACTGGTGCAGGGCCTCAAGCGACCCCCACAGCACTGGAATGGCGCAGCCATACCACATAGCCCGACTCTTAAAAAAGCGGTTGACCAAACCCCGGCCCTCGCCCTGCACCATGGCCGCCCCCACCTGCGCCACCGGGTACGCCAGCCGCTCGCGGTCCATCCACTGACGCCGCAAGATCACGGCCGCGGCAACCATAGTCGCGTAGAGCGCGATGAGGAACACCGCCCACCACAACAGCGGCTCGGCCCAAGCTCCATAAGGGATTTCCCCGCCCTCGAAGAAGGTGCGGTTGTCCTCCCCGTCGTCAACCAAGATCGCGCGCTCGGGCAACAGCGGGCCGAGCTTTTCCTGCCACTGGTTTTGCGGCGTGCCGTAATACGCAAAGGCCGCGAGAATGGGTAGCAACTGCTGGCTCATGCCCATCGTACACAGGGCCGAGACCATCAAAAGCATGATGTACACCAAGACCAAGTCGGCGCGGTCGAGAGCCAGCGATCCGCCGTGCCAGACCAAGGCCGCGTTGAGCAGAACCGAGGCCACCAAAAAGGAGACAAACCACAGGCCCGGCTTGAACAGGTCGATCTGCGGCTGGGGCAGGTAATAGGCCAGATAGAGACCCAGTGCTACCACGGCCACGCCCAGCGCCCAGAGCCCGTTCCGCGCCACCACCTTGAACAAAACGTTGAGCAAGCCGATGAGCACGAGGAACAGGAAAATCGCGCCTGGAGTATTAAAATCCCACGCCATAAAGGTCGAGTGCATGGCCATGTTGGCGTATGGCGCGCCAATGGCGAGGAAGAAGCTGAGGAAGATACCCGTCCAAAAGCCGCGCCAAGTAATGCCAACCGCGGTCCCCGGGCGGGTTTTGGGGGAAGAGGCAAAGTTGGAGGGAATGGAGCGCCGCAAACTTCAATACTCCACGTGGATGTCGGCCAGCACGGGCGTTTCCGCGACCAAGGCGCGCACGCGGCGCAGATGCCGCTGACCGGCCCGGCTCAGCGCAGACTCGCCCCCCGCCAGCAAATCGCGCTGTTCCAGCTCGTCGGTCGCCAAGTCGAACAGCATGGAGCCGCGCCAGCTATAATTGATGTACTTCCAATCGTCGGCCACGACCGCATAGCCTTTGCGCGACCACTGCACGTGCTCGTCCGTATTGACCACCACGATCAAGCGCTCGGGATCTAGCGGACGCAGGAGCGAGCGGCCGTCCAGTCGCTCCTGCCACGCAGCGACCGTGGAATCGGCAGACAGCCCGAGAAGGTCCAGCGCCGTCGGCACCAAGTCTGTCAGCGCGACGCGCATCTGCGCATTCTGACGCCATTGCCCCCAACCCGTTCCCAACCGCTGCCGCTGCCGCTCGGGCACGACGGCAAAAAACGGAACGGCAATCGCCGTCTGGTAATACGAATCCGTGCGGTGGAGTTTGTGGACGCCATCGAGGTCTTCGCCGTGGTCGGCCACAAATAGCACAATTGTATTCTCCGCTAGCCCCTGTGCGGCGAGGTGGTCGAACAGCCGTCCGAGCAAGTGGTCCATATAGGCGACCGCATTATCGTAGCTCGCGTCCGGCCACGGCTGCCAATCCGGCGGCGAGTACCCCGGATAATGCGTGCAGTTGAATTGCAGGGCCACCACAAACGGGCCGCGTGCGGCAAAGCGATCGATGGTGGCGAGAGTCTCCGCCATCATCCGGCGGTCGTCCATGCCTTCGGAATTGACGATCTCAGCGTCCGAGCGCTCGAGCGTAAACGCGTGGTCCAGCGCATCATCGACGAAAAAGCCTTCGAGATTGTTCCAAGCGTAGCTCTGCGCCGAGATCAGCGCCGTCTGGTAGCCGGCGGCGTGGGCGTAGTGCCACAGCAGCGGGAAGGTGTGCTGCTCCACGGGCGCGCGCGATGGGAACAATCCGGTCAGCATGGCCGGCAGCGCCACCTTGGTCGCTGTGGCATTCGACACGGCCTTTTCCATCTGCACCCAATCGGCTGGCCGCGCCTTGCGCAACGCCGCCAGCCGGGGCGTGGTTTGCCGCTCGTACCCGTAGAGGTCCATGCGACTGAGCGCGACGCTTTCCCCAAGCACCACGATGAGGTTGGGTGCGCTGGCATCCACGGGCGCGCCGCTGTAGATGGCCGACGCTGCCGGGCGGCTCGCTTGCAACAAGCGCCCGTGCACTCCGCCGACGAGCGAGTGGACGGCAAAGTCAATGGCCAGCTTCGCAGCCGCTGCATCCGGTACCATGATGCTCGCGTGGCGATGCACCGCGCCAAAAGCCACCGCCCCGGCCAAGCACAGCGCGGCCAAAACTCTGCCGTGTGCTGGCTGGCGGCCCGGGCGCAGCTTGTAGCACCACCACCCCACGACAAAAACCACCACCACCACCCAGACGATCGCGTCCCCCCAATCGGCTTCGTTGAGGATATACCCCCAAGCCTCGCGTGGATGGCCAGCCGAATGCACGAGCGCGTAAGCCGTTGGCCAACAGTAAAATACCGCGTGGAAGTCAAGCCACACCATAGATAGCGCGGCGGTCACCACGCCGACACTGATGACGAACGCGGCCTGCCAGCGCGGTCGCAACCGACTGCTGATCGCGAAAAGACCCTGCCACATCACCAGCGAGAACGCCACCGATAGCCCCCACCACGCCCACTGCGTCAGGCGCAAATCGAGCGTCGGCCGCAGCCACAGATCGACGGCCACTCCCAACAAGGTGATGGGGAACAAGGGCAACATTTGCTTGCGCACGGCGGAATCGTCCATCAGAACCTAGCGAATGGCCGCTGCACTGCACTACCTACGCGCCTAAGACCCCCAAGCGCTGCAACTCCTGTTTGATCGCTTCGCGCCCCGCCGGCGGCACATTGATCCGAGGCGGACGCACCGCACCCCCGGCCAACCCCATCAACTCCATCGTCGTCTTGAGCATACCGGCGTCGTCAAAGCGTGCGCGCAACCGCTCCAAGGGAGCCAACTGCTCCTGCAACTCGATCATCTGCGGCCAATCCTGCTGTTGCGCGGCAGCGAAAAGCGCCAGCTCGAGCTGCGGAGCAAAGTTGACAAAACCAGCGGTAAAGCCCTCGATCCCAGCCTGGAAGCGGAAGTGCAGCACGCCCGGATCGTGGCGCTTGTTGCCGATCCAGACGAAGCGGTCGCCGAGCCGCTTGATGGCGCGGAAGAGGTTGTGCGGCTCAACGCAGGGGTCCTTGATCGCAGCGATCTGCGGCACCTCGGCCAGCCGCTCGAACAGTTCGGCCGACCAGCCCTGCGTATTGTAGGGCATCAACGCCAGCCCCGACCGCGTCCCCAGCGCCTCGTAGTATTGATACACGCCTTCGGAATCTTCGGGCACCTGGTGGCGCGTGTAGGGCGCCATGGCCAGTGCCACGCGCAATCCCAACGCCTCGTAGCGCGGGGCCAAGTCTGCGGCCTCGCCCAAGTTGCCGGGCAAAGTCGGCACCACCAGCACCCGCTCGCCCACCGTCGCCAGCGCACACTCGGCGAGTGTTAAACGCTCGGGCGGGGCCAATGCGTCGTTTTCACCAGTTCCGCCGGCCACCACAAAAACCCGCACTCCCCTGTCGGCGGCCCACGCTATATTGCGCGCAAACCCATCCAAATCGAGTGCGTAGAGGTCATCGCCCTGATAAATGGTCAGCGCATAGGCGTGGACATCCTTTAGCTGATCCCGCAAGGCATGGTCGATCATCACATTGCTCCCGCGTCGTAGTGATTAAGTGGTGTTACGCACAGGCCCGGGTATAAGATGCTTCTACTCCGCTCCGCTCAGCATGATAGAGGCTGACGCTTTCCTTCTTTGTCATGCTGAGCGAAGCGAAGCATCCCATACCTAGAGGCCTATGCGTAACATCAGTGATTAATGCGCCACCGAGCCGTCGGCGTGGAAACTGCCCTTAATCGCCCAGCGCTCGTACGGATATTTCGCCAGCGCGTCCTCGACTATTTCAACCCCAATCCCCGGTCGATCTGTCAGTAGCCGATAGCCGCCTTCGACTTGTAGCTGCTCATCGACGATCTCGGTCATCGGTCCGTTGAGGGCATTGTGCTCGGTGTGCGTGTAGTTGGGAATGGCCGCGGCTAGCTGCGCGAAAGCCGCGTTGTTGACGGGGCTGCCCATCAGATGGGGGAACACCCCGACGAAAGCCATCTCGGCCAGCGCGGCAATTTTCTTTACCTGCGTGAATCCGCCCGCCAACGACACGTCCGGCCGAATAAAGCTGACGATCTGGCGGTCGATCAAATCCTTAAACTGGAAGGGGTTGTAGCACCGCTCGCCCGTGGCGATTGGGATGTTGATGTTCTGGGCGACGTACTCGAGGGCCTCAAAGCTCTGCGGCGGCAGCGGATCCTCGTAGTACAGTATCTTAAAGGGCGTCAACTCCGTGGCCAGCGCAATCGCCTCCTCCGGCCGCAAGTTTCGGTGGATTTCCAACCCCAAATCCATCTCGTCCCCAAGCGCCTCCCGCGCCGCGGCCACCAATTCCACAGCCGTCGATATATTAGCCGTGCCGGTGCGCTGCTCAAACCCGCTGACAAACGGCCCCATCCGAAACGACGTAAACCCCTGCTCCACCCGCGCCTGCGCACTCTCCCGCACTTCCGCGGGCGTCTGTCCGCCGACGTTTTCGTACACTTTCACCTTGTCGCGGCACTTGCCGCCCAACAATTGATACACGGGCAAATTTAC
>JAPOYQ010000940.1 GCA_026706505.1 Gemmatimonadota bacterium | reverse complement strand
TCTCCCCAGAGTGGATGTCTAGATCGACCTCGTGGAGTGCGCGGCGGCCAGTTTTTTTGCGCGTACCCGCATAGACGTGGGAAAGATGCGAAATGCTGATGAGTACTTGGGGGTCCAACGGAAATCTCCTGTAGCCGCTCCGCAAGGTCGAGCGCGGTGGGGCGATAAGACAAAAGATTGGGAAATTAACCGGATTCCCTGCTAGCGTCAAGAAAGCAGCGCAAATTGACACCGACTTCCTTTTCTTATAGATTTTTGTCCTCAGTCTTGGTTGTAAAAAAATCCCGATTCATACTTTTGCGCTAGCCTTATGATGTTCGCAGCCCGTATGCTCTATGGATGGGCGCGAACCTCGACACACCCGAATTATTTTTTTAGTAGGGCCGACGGTATGTCAACTAAAACCAAGTCTGCACGCTGGTTCCGCGCGCTCTTACTCGTCGCGGTTATCGCCTTGGTGGGGACGGCGTTGCCGCTTGGGGCGTTGTGGTATTTGAACCAACCGACCTACGAATACCCAGCGCGGCAGATCCACATCCCCCAAGGTGCGAGCGCCCGCTGGATCGGTCAGTTGCTAGAGCGAGAAAACCTAATCCACAACGCACACGTCTTTGCTTGGACCGTTCGGCTCAAGGGCCTCGGTCATCAGCTCAAAGCTGGCACCTATCAGCTCGACGGTACCGGCACGACAGCCGCCATTGCCCAATCCCTGCTCAAGGCCCCCATCCAAACCCAGCCCGCGACAATTCCCGAGGGCCTCAATCGCCACCAGATCGCGGCCCAACTCCAAGCCTCGGGTGTAGCCGACTCGGCTCGCTTCATCGCCGCCACCGAAGACCCGCGTCTCATCCGCCAACTCGGCGTGGCTGCGCCCAGTCTCGAAGGCTACCTCTTCCCCGAGACGTACTTCTTCGACTTAGACATCGACGAATACACCATAGCCTCCCTCATGGTCGACCAGTTCCGCCGCGTATTCGCCGACTCCCTACACCAGCGGCTCGATGAACTCGGCCTCTCGCTGCACCAAGCTGTGACGCTGGCCTCAATCGTCGAGCGCGAAGCTGTGGCCGTCGAAGAACAGCCCATTATCTCCGGCGTCTTCCAGCGCCGCCTCAAGCTCAACCGCCGCCTCGAATCCTGCGCGACCATCAACTACGCGCTCGGCACGAACAAGAAGCGGCTGACTTATGCCGACTTGGAGGTGGATTCGCCCTTTAACACCTATCGCTACCACGGTTTGCCCCCTGGCCCCATCAGCAATCCCGGCCGCACGGCCCTCTTCGCTGTACTCTACCCCGAGGAAACTGAGTATCTCTACTTCGTCGCTCGCGGCGACGGCACTCACATCTTCAGCCGCACCAACAGGGAACACGAGCGCGCCAAGCGCCAAGTCAAGCTAGCCCAGCGCATGCAGACGAACTGAGGATGTCCATACTAGACGCCCTCAATCCAGCGCAACGCTGCGCCGCCGAGGCCTCGGGCGGCCCGCTGTTGATTCTCGCCGGGGCCGGCTCGGGCAAGACCCGCGTACTCACCCATCGCATCGCTTTCCTCATCAAAGAAGTCGGTGTGCCCCCGTGGCGCATTCTCGCCGCGACCTTTACCAACAAGGCTGCGGGCGAAATGCGCGAGCGCATAGAGCAGCTAGTCGGACCGGCGGCCACCGAACTATGGATCGGCACCTTCCATTCGATCTGTGCGCGCATACTGCGCCGCCAAGCCGAGGGATTTGGCTTAGATCCCAATTTCTCCATCTACGACGAGGACGACCGCCGCGCCACCATCCGCCGCGTCCTCGACGCCCACCAGATCGACGAGCGAGACCTCGCCCCACGCGCGGTCATCAGCCAGATCAGCCGCGCCAAGAACGCCATGCTCGACCCGTTGGAATTCGCACACCAAGCGAACGAACACCAACGGCAAATTGCCGAACTCTACGCCGATTACGAGCGCGAACTGCGCCGCAACCAAGCTCTTGATTTTGACGACTTGCTCATCGAGGTCGTGCGCCAGTTCGACCGCCACCCAGACATTCTGCAAGCCTACCAAGAGCGCTTTGAGCACCTGCTCGTCGATGAATACCAAGACACGAACCGGCCCCAGTACTTGCTCTGCCACCGGCTCGCGGCACTCCACCGCAACATCTGCGTGGTCGGAGACGACGATCAGTCGATCTACCAATTCCGCGGCGCTGACATCCGCAACATCCTCGACTTTGAGCGCGACTATCCAGATGCCCGCAGCGTGCGGCTGGAGCAAAACTACCGCTCCACCGGCCGCATCCTCGCCGCGGCCAACGCCATCATCAGCCACAACCAAGGCCGCAAGGGCAAAGAGCTGTGGACGGACGGCCCCGAGGGCGACCCGGTCGCGGTCGTCGAATGCGACTCGGACCGCCGCGAGGCCCGCCACGTCGTCGATGCCATTCGCCGCTACGACCGCTTGGGACGCTATGGGCTTGGGGACGCCGCGGTGCTCTACCGCACCAACGCCCAATCGCGCCCCTTTGAAGAAGAGTTGCAACGCGCCCGTCTCCCCTATGTAATCGTCGGGGGCATCCGCTTTTACGACCGCCGCGAAATTCGGGACGTGCTATCCTATTTGCGCCTGTTGATCAACCCGGCCGACGACATTGCCCTGCGCCGCATCGTCAATACGCCCCGCCGCGGCATTGGCGACACCTCCCTCGATCGCCTGCAAGCTTTTGCCCAAACCCAAGGCTGGAGCCTCTCCACTGCACTTGAGCACCTCGACGATGTACCCAGCCTCACTGGCCGCGCGCAAAAAAGCCTCGCTGCCTTCGCGGCCCTAATCGGCGAGCTAATGGCAGCCTCCGAGACACTCTCCCTGCCTGAACTGGGCTTTGCCGTCGTCGAAAAGAGTGGGTACCGCGCCATGCTCGCGGCGGAAAATACCCCTGAAGCCGAGGCGCGCTTGCAGAATCTCGACCAGTTATTAGCCGATATGACCGAGTTCGCCGACGCAAACCCAGACTCGACGTTAGCGACCTATCTCGAAGAAAAGTCGCTGCTGACCTCGGCGGACGAAAACGACAGCGACGGCAACGCCATTACCTTGATGACCCTGCACAGCGCCAAGGGTTTAGAGTTCCCCTTGGTCTTTGTCTGCGGCCTCGAAGAAAATCTCTTCCCCACGGGACGGGCCGTCGACGATCCCGATCCCCAAGCCATTGAAGAAGAGCGTCGGCTCTGTTACGTGGGCATGACCCGTGCGCAAGAGCAACTCAACCTCACCTATGCCCTGCGCCGCTATGCGTACGGCTCGCTGCTTGCGACCGAACCCTCGCGGTTTTTAAGCGAAGTCCCCGCCGAGCTGACGACCCAGAATTACGAGTTGGACCGCGGCTTTGACCGCTCGCGGCAGCGCGTCGGCCCGCCGCCCCGCAAAAAGACTCCCCAAGGCGTCCACTACGAGTGGGACGCCGAGCAGTCGCCCGGCTTCGACGAGTTTGTCGATCAAGACGATTTCCTCGCCGAGGGCCAGTGGGTGCGCCACCCCCAATGGGGACGCGGCCAGATCGTCAGCCGCGAAGGGCAGGGCGAAAAGATGAAGCTCTCCATCCGCTTTGGGACGCGGATCAAACGCATCGCCGTCGCGTACGCCCAGCTCGAACCTGCCTAAGGGTAGTGCGTCAGTTTGAAGATATTTTTTGACGAGTGCTGTTTTAAAGAAAACCCCCGTGCCAAATCCCCCGGAACACGGGGCCATCCCCACGTAGGCGGGGCAACCTGCCTAAGCGCATCCAATACCTTCTCTATAGAGGGGCCATCCCCGCGTAGGCGGGGCAACCTACTGGGCCTAACAAGCGGTGCCAGTGCGCATAGGTCCATCCCCGCGTAGGCGGGGCAACCAAGAGAGGCGACGCGACGCTGTCGTCAGGCCTGGGGCCATCCCCGCGTAGGTGGGGCAACCTCTAACACAAGTAAGTATATAATTTACCCCCAAGTACCTATAGGAGCCAAAAGCAGGCAGCCAAAGCCAAAGGTCGTGTGCCGCCCAATGCCGCACGTAATGACTTTGGTAAAGCGCTCGCCGTTGGCTATCTCCAAATTCCCGCGAAAAAGCACGTCCGGCCCCTCGATTTCCTGTGCGCGCCGATTGCCTCCAATGATCGGCCGTCTGAGTACGCGTGTCCGTCGCATAGAGACGAGCTGTGCAGCTATCAGGCGAACGCCATGCAAATCAAAGCGTACAGCTAGCCACTCTCGATACGCATCCTCTTTTGAAGGCAACCCTTCGGTGCATTCTTCGGCGCGGCGAACTGCCCACGCTGCGACATCAACCTCATGGTTGGGTCCGCCACGCCCGGCACCGCGAGAACGCACAATGGGACGTGTACGCACCTCAAAGCTGAAGCGGGCACCCGTTCGCCAATCTTCTGGCATGGAGTAGGCCTCAATCGTCTGGAGACCAAGTGCGTCTGCCGATGCACGAATCGGCGGCAGGCCAGCAGCTTCTGTTATGGCCTCGGGCTTTGCCTGAACATAGCCGAGTACGGCTCCTTCCCCTTCGCGTGGTTGCTGAAAAACGAAGGGCCTAGGCGCGAAGTCGCCTAGCGCTTCCTTTAGCGCCACATGAAGAGCATAGCCTAGGTCAGCGTCTCCACGTCGGGGAAGGTAGCCCTTCTCGATGGCCCAATGCACAAAGGCTGTCGTGTTGGGATGCAAACGAATAAGCGACAAGGGAGTAGTCACAACGGATCCTCCGCAGAGACGGCCAAGCGCCCTTCCAACCAGCGCTGTTCCCCACCATGCACATCACTTACCCAATTGCGTCTGCCGCTTACTCGCACTTCCCGGTGCTGGTCCCTGACAAAGGGATGCGGTCTATCGTGAACCGGCGCAAACGCAATGTGACCGACCTGCCTCTGCCGTTGCTCTCTATCGACCATCGCTGGAACTTTCGCGATAGCGTCCAAGGCACTCTCTCCTTTTCCTTGACCGACGAGCAGTGGTGCTGTCGGCAAACACGGCTTGCGGCCGATAAACAGAGGCCTCGCCGGATAGTCCAATGCTTTGGCGACTTGGTCAAGGGAGGGATCATCTTCAGCCGGCTCCAGACGCAGAGCCACGGTAATTACTCGGTCCGTCCAATAGAAGCGATAGCGGAGGTGCTTGCCCATATAGGTTTTAGCACCGCCATCGCGCCCTTCGGGTTGCCCGTGCGTCGTCCATCCTTTGTCGTTCTTGTTCAAGGCCGCAGCCTGGAAATCCCTAATCCTTTCTCCCTCGCAATCGGCCCGACAGGCAAATACTAGCCGATCTTGCAGAGCCTGTAAGTCTTCCCTGTCCGTGCGCCGGTATCCCAGGGCATTGCCGATTATGCCGACCAATAAAGAAGCACTAGGCCAATCGTCCGTATCCCCGAAATTATCGATGACGACTCCTCCGAAACTCATCAGCGGCGCGTCGAGGCGCAGTATGAGGTGATCCTTATTCATGCGGTTGCTCCCACGCTGCCACGCACTACATCAGCAGTCCACAGAGCGAGGTCGTCGAGGTCCTTTTGGTCGATCTCGGACAGTACGGCATCTGCATCGACGGCTAGTTGACACCGGACTTCGTCACCTCCGTAGGCAGCATCCAAGCTAGCAAGATGGGCGTTCATCTGCCCAATCGCCTTTTTGAGCAATCCGTTGGCCCTCACATCAACTGGATCGCGGAAAGCATTAGAGAGAGTACGCGGCTGGCGGGATCCGGCCTCTATCAGCATCAAT
>JAPOYQ010000229.1 GCA_026706505.1 Gemmatimonadota bacterium | reverse complement strand
TTGGTAGTGTGAGGCGTCGCTGAGCCCGAGTCTCGTTTCTGTGCAGGTGCCATCGGGGGCCTTTAGCCGAAGCGGCTCTTCAAAGGCGCGCCAGTCGCACATCCCAAGAACGTGCAAGGCGCGATAATGCCCTACCGGCAACGGAATATCTTGTCCCTCGCAGGAGATATTGTCGGACACCCCGTCGCTTGTGTCGGGAAAAACAAACCGCGTTCCATTATGGGCGATGGTTGTCCCCGAGGCCGGAAGACTTTCAGTGCAGAAGATCGTGCCCATCCCGTCGAGCCCCTCGACGGTCGGGTCGCAACAAGGGGCGATGCCGGCATTGTTACAGTGGGGCGCTAGGTCCACGCTTATCAGACTATCGTCTAACATGGACTGTCAGGATTGCGCCTCAGAGGACACGACCGCGGGCGGCCCTTCCTCCAACTTTTCGGCGATATACTGGCTCAGCGTCCGCACTGAATCGAAGAGTTCTACCTGCAAATCTTCGTCATCTACCTCAAAGCCGAATTCTTCTTCAAGGGCAAAGACGATTTCCAACGAGGCGATGGAGTCGGCACCCAAGCCCTCGCCGAAAAGAGGCTCGTTGTCGTCTATCTCGTCTGGATTGACGTCGAGTCCAAGGGCTTGGACGAGGGCCTGTTTCACTCGTTGAGTTATGGGAGTTATTGGATCGTGCATTCTGTTTTCCTCAGATAAATGGCTAAAAAGTCTTCTCAAACGACCCCGAGGCGAGGGTTTTTCGCGGACGAGACGCCTTCGCTCCTAGATACCTTATCCTCTGCATCGGCGAAATAGTCAATCACCACCTCAACCGCTTTGTGGACATCGGCTTGGGAGGCGATGGATAGGGCAGGCAGCTTAAATTTTTGTTCCAAGTGTCGCAGCTTGCGGCGGCTGTATTCCTCACTCATGGGTCGGGGTTTTATAGACGTGCGTCCATACGCCTCCCGTACATGCTTTTCCTTATCGCTCATGGCCAATAGCAGGGTCGGTGCGTGGCACATCGCTCGGATGCCGTCTATGGTGTCCTGAATGTAATCGTCGGTATCTATACTGTTGACCACCAGCAGGCAAGCGTCTGGCTTGATGCCCATTAGGAAGGCGACGGTGGACAGGGTATGGTTTTCGGGTGCGCTTACGTTGTAAGGCACTGTGCCCGATTGGCTGCCGACCAAAATTAGGTGCGGACGCTTGCGTTGATTGATTTGCCGCATTTTGGCGTCGAGATAGGGAGCGTAATAATCCAGCGGCATCTCGATGGACGCAGCGTAGCCCATGGGAAAAGCGCAGTCCATGCCGAAAAGCGCGGCGTGGTGCTCGGTGCCGATTTGTCCCACCCGATAGCCCAGTTCCAGCAAACGACAGCGCAAGGCTAGTTGCAGGGTGAATTTGCCCTGCTGTGAACTGGTTCCTAAGACCGCCACGACCGGCACATCCACTTGGGAATATTGCGAAGCCGAGGCGAGGGTTTGCTGAGCGTCTTTGGCCGACAACGCCGGATAGTACAGGCGCAGCCCCTTGGCCTCGGCCTGTTCATATAGATCGGCGTATCGCTCGCGGGGCAGTGCCAGCAGGCTGAAGATGTGAACGCCCTGATCCAGCGCCATCTGCACGGCTTCGCGCAATACGTCTTTTCTGCGGATGCGGCTCAGTTCATCTACGTACCCCAAAATGAGCGTATCTGCCCCTTGCAGAGCCGCGGCCAAACGCGGCGCAACCTGAAAACCCACCGGGGGCAGGCCAATGGCCTTGCCAGCGTCTTTGCCGGTCAAGCCCTTGCCGATGGGGTCACCGATGCCGACGATCTCAAAGCCGAGTAGATCGCGACCGCGCATTAAGGCGTGCATTTCCTTGTTGTAGGGATAGAGCGCGGCTTTCTGGATCCAAGCGAATGATTCCTCAACTTCGAGTGGAGCAACAGGTTTGGGCGCGGAGCGAGGGGCGGCTTCGGGCTGGGCGTGGGTATGCAGGAGTTGACGCACTTGTTCCAAGTCGGCCTTGGGATGGGCCTCGCGGATTAGAGCGACTAAGCCGGTAATGTGGGGCGCGGCAAAGCTGGTGCCGGCTGTCATAATCTC
Organism: Gemmatimonadota bacterium; assembly: GCA_026706505.1. The sequence continues at coordinate 3,664 of JAPOYQ010000229.1, read as the reverse complement.
GGACGGTTCCAGCCAGCACAGGCGTTGGGCATCACCCCGGGCAATGCACTCAATGGTTTCCCCTTGGCGATAATGATACTTGTAGAGGCCCCGCACCTTGCCCGAGCCCACGCCGATGACTTGAGGCAAATGTGCTGGATAGCTCTCCCGGCCTTCTTCGTGCTCGGCGGCTACCAATAGGACGCCTTGGTCGACCGCCTGCCGACAGACCTGTTCCAAAGCGTCGCGGTATGTCACCTCGGTCGTGCCCAAGCTCAGGTTGATAAGGTCCATGCCTTGGTCCAAGGCCCATTCGATGGCCGCAATCAGCAAACGGCTATCGGCTTGGAGCGATTCGTCGAAGATGCGCACACTGTACAGTTCGGCCTTTGACGCCTTGCGGCGAATGATGCCAGCGCAGGCCGTGCCATGGCCAGCGCAATCGGAGTGGTCGTCGCTGTAGCAGATTGTGCCGTCTGGCCCCATAGCAAGGCCAACCCCGCCAGCCACTGGCCCTACTTTGGGATGATCGGGGACAATGCCGCTATCGACTACCGCAACCTTGACGCCGCGTCCGGTTCGGTCCGCAAAAGGAAAGTTCATGAGCCGGCCTCCTCGCCCACGGCAACAGGGAACCCTGCCGCTTGCCAAGCTGGCCAGCCCCCGGTCAGGACATAGATTTCATCGCGGACGGATTCTTCGACGAGTCGCTTCGCCAACGTACTACTGCTGTGGCAACCGCTACCCGAACAGTAGGCGATAACTCGACTGTCAGCCGGATAAGATGCTAGCACCTCGCGCAAGTGGGCCGTAGAAACATGGGAAGGCAGATGTAAGGCACCGGGAATATGGCCGGCCTCATAAGCGAAAGCTGATCGAACATCCAAAAAGATGGCGTCGCCCCGGTCAAAATCTTGTTTGGCCTCCGTCGTATTGAGTCGGTGGATGGCCGAACTTTCAAAGTCACCGAGCGGCATATCGGCGAATTCTTCAACGTCGCCAAGCGTCGCATCGGCGAATAGCACTGGCGGCGAGTGCCGGTCTGCATAGGACCAGAGGGCGTACATGCTTCCTCCTAGCATCCCGCCCCAGAGAATAATGCCGGTGACGAACAGCCGTTGCTTCACCCGGCTAACTCCCGTGCGGCTTCTTGTTGGTGCTGCACAAACCGCGTGTAATAGCCCTGCTTTTGGCGCAGCACTTCGGGCGGCCCCTGCTCTACCACGCGCCCGTCGGCCAAGCAGATGACCTCATCCACGCCTTGTACAGCACTGAGCCGGTGGCTGATTAACAGAATCGTTTGCTCGCGGTATAACTGCTGGACGCGGCGGAAAAGAGCCGCTTCGCTCTCGGCGTCCAAAGCCGCAGTGGCTTCATCCAAGATGAGCAAGTCCACCGGCCGCAACAGAGTCCGCGCCAAGGCGATGCGCTGCTTTTGGCCGCCGGAGAGTTGTACGCCTTGTTCGCCGATGGTCGCCTGTACATCTAAGCCGTTCAGCCCCATCTGATCAATTACTCGTTCAATGTCCGTTGGCTCCCGCTCGAAATTGCCGTAGCGGATGTTGTCCCATATCGTGTCGTCGAACAGATGCACCTGCTGGCTGACCAAGCCGATGTGCGATCTCACTTCGCGCAGTTGAATATCCTCAATCGGCACTCCATCTATGAGGATGCGGCCTTGATCGGGCGTGTAGAATGCACACAACATATTCGCCAACGTCGTCTTGCCGCTGCCACTCGCGCCGACCAAGGCGTAGCTCTTGCCTTTGGCCAACTTCAGGTTGACACCTCGCAAAACTGACTGGTCGTCGAAGCGAAAGTGAACGTCTTGGAATTCAATGGTGCGGTTATAGGCGAAAGGCTTGCGCCCGGTATGTGTCGCTTCCTGCGTGGGAAGCTGCATGAATTCTAACACTCGGCGCATGGAGACCATGCCCCGGACCATATCCATGTACAAATTGTGTAAACTTTGTACTGGATTGAACAAGCGCGTGGTGTACTGAAGAAAAGCGATCAGGGTGCCAAGCGTCATAGCACCTTGCATCACATTATAGCCTCCCCAACCCAAGATGAACACCGGCGTTACCGCGACCAACCCCGACGAAATTGTACCCATGGAAGTTGAGTAAAGGACGTTACGCATAACGGATGCAATCAAATCATTCAGGGCTGATCGGAAACGACCCGTCTCGTGGCCATCGCTGTTGGAGAGTTGGATCAACGAAACAAGATTGAAGCGTTCAATAGCATAGCTGGACAGCCCTGCTCCCTGTTGCTGGATGGATTCGACAACCTTCCTGATTTTGGGCTGAAAGTACAGCAGGTTTGCGACAAAAAGGGGAATGACTACGATGGAAAACAGAAACAAGGTGACATTTAGATAGCACAGTACCGCCACGAGACCGATCAGGATCAGAACGCTATGCAGAAAACGCAGCACACTCGAAGTTAAAACGGACTGAACCACCCCTACATCATTGTTCAATCGAAACACTAATTCTCCGGTTTGCTGCCGGTGGTGAAAGCCCAAGGGCAAGTTCATAAGATGCTGGAACAAGTCAACCCGTATATTCCGAACAATGCGATTGCTCGCCCAAGCATATAAGTAATCGGAAGCGAAAGACAGGATTAGACTGGTGCCGATGATACTCAGCATGATGGCGAGGGCTATCAGCAGCGGATAAAACTGTTTGTTCGGCAATATATCATCAATAATAATCTTCGTGATATACGGCGGTGCTAGCGAACCGGCCGTGGTGCATAGCACACAGAGCAAGACAATGAATCCCTGAAACCAATAAGGAATCAGGAAGCGAAGAAAAAAGCCCGCGACGAATCGCCATGTTTCAGACTTATGCATTGAGGTTTGTCAAGGATCGGTTAGGAAACCAGTCTAGCTGATAGAAGGGCGCACATTACTCTCTAAAAGGGTCATCAGATATGTGATGACCTTCTACTACCTCTAAAAGCGACGCGTCTTTCAATTGGGCGAGCGGTGAATCCTCAAAACCCTCAGTGTTTATCCCGAGGGGAGGAAAATGTCTGAACACTAGTTTGGTGAAAAAGATAACGGAAAATTGTTCCTTTCCATATATGGGATAATGGCATTGGAGAATAGTATTATGCTCATCAACAAGCAGGATTAGAGGAGTCTGTTTGAGAAATTCATCTAGTGAAGTGTCGTCTTCTTTTATCATTCCAAACTGGTATTCTAACCTAAAAGCGCGTTTGTATTGCCAAAGCTGTTCTAGATAAATACCCTTGGGAAGGGCGTATATGGGAAATTCGGTGGGATCTACCAGATTGTCGCGTATGTGCTGTAAACCATTCAATACCAACTCAAGACAAGGCTGGCACGACTTCGGATCAAATAATAGCACCAAACCACCCTTCTTCTCGGAAAAATCAGTATATACTGTATCACCACGATCTGTCTGTATAGAGACTACAGGAAAGTGTTGTCCAATTTTCCTAGTCGAGTTGTAAATGTTGAGCAAAAACGTCTTATTTGTCTGATTGTTTGCAAGATCAAATAAATAGAGCTTGCCGATCCAAGCCACGGATACCGTTATGCCGATAAGTAATAATACGCTCGTTATACCCAATAACTGGGCAGAGGTAAGACGTTTCATAGATTGTGTCTCTGTTGTACTCTACATCTACCTCAATAAGTCTCAGCGGACTC
>JAPOYQ010000964.1 GCA_026706505.1 Gemmatimonadota bacterium | reverse complement strand
GGTTCATCGACTGTATGACGGCCTTCATCAACTATAACTGGGCCGATAAGACGGTTTCCTATCCGAATTTTTCGTATGAAAACGGCCGACTGACACGCCGAATGAGCCCCGACGGCTCCCACAGAAGAAAGGTCCCTCCGGCCTACTACGACTTCTTGCAAGAAATCCCCTTGATAGATGAAAAGGCTATTGGCGTGCAGGAGTATCGCCGGTTTCTGGTGAACACCCTAGACTTAGAAGCAAAGCTGGATGGGCCATCTAGACTTGCCGATAGATATAAGCTATCGGGGCTAGGGCTATCGCCAGCCGTTCACGCCCAACTCGACTCTATGTACGACGCGAACAATCCACCCAGACTATCACAGATGATTGATCTGGCGGGATTGGAGATAGTAGAGTCCGCCCAAGCCCAACTCGACTCCATGTACGCAGATCCCAAAGAGATCAGCGCGTCCAAAAAGGCTGCTTGGTTGGGATTGGAGTTAGCGCCCACCGCCCTAGCCGAACTCGACTCTTATGAGGATCATAATATGACCTTCGGCATGGAAGATACCACGAGGATCGATACAACGGACGGGAAATTGACCTTCCATTTGCCACTGGCAAAAAACAACGAGTGGTACGAATACGTAAACAATCGTCCGCTATCGGCAAGGGTTGACATGGCGAGTTTGGAATTATCGCCGACCATCCAAACCCAACTCGACTCCATGTTCCGAAATCGCAAACCGCTCAAGCTATCCCAAAGGGTTGACTTAGCGGCCCTAGGTCTATCGCCGGCCGTCCAATCCCAACTCGACTCCATCTTTGCCGGACCGAGTTCTTATACCTCCTTATGGGCTGCAGAGCGATACGACCTCGCCAAGCAAAAACTGCAAGGACGAGTACTCTATTGGTTTCTAGCCAGAGAGTTGATGGATGGAATTCGGCGCGGCTTTGAAGCCTATGTGGATGCCCGCTGGCAATCCTTTGCGGAGAGCAATCCCTTCCCCGAATACACCGAGGCCCTCCAAGCAAAACTGAATAAGCTGTCAATACTGCAACCGGGGCAGCCTGCTCCCGACTTCACCCTCAATGACCCTGCCGGCCAATCCATATCGCTAAGCCAGTTCAAGGGCAAGGTGGTCTTGATGGATTTTTGGGCGAGTTGGTGCAGCCCGTGCATCGCCGATTTGGGGACCCTCCGCAAGATCAAAGAACGAGTGGCTGCTCAGCCGGTCGTCTTCCTCAACGTCTCATTGGACTCGAACGACGAGGCTTGGACGCAGGCCATTGCCAAACACGGGATCAAAGGCGTCCATGTGCGCTCGGACGGCCAAGTAACGCAAGCCTATAATGTGGGCGGCATCCCTCGGTATTATCTGGTGGATCCCCAAGGGCTGATTGTGGAGGATCGTTTAAGGGTAAGAGACATTGATGAAGTTGTGGCAAAAATTGAGGAAAATCTGTGAAGAAGCCACTCGGCTACCTGCACAGTAGGAGACTCCCATGGAATGGACGCATTTTGTCGAGTCAATCGCCAGCACCGTAATCGACCTCGGCCTCAAGGCCGCACTGCTTGTCGCCTTCACTGGTCTGGCGATCCGCCTGTTGACTCGCCGCCGTCCGGCTTGGTCCTGCCTGCTGTGGAGCGCCACCTTGGGTGCGGTAGCCCTGTTACCGCTAGGGGCTTTGCTCGGACCCATCCTGCCTTGGGGCCAAACCCCAATCCCCCACTTCGACCAAGCTTGGTCCCTGCACACCGGGCCGACCTTGGCTTCCTTATCCCCAGCAGCCCCGATCACCGCCGGTCCCGCTTGGTGGCACTGGGCCGTGGCCAGCCTGTACCTAATCGGCTTGGCCTTTGCGCTGACGCGCTTGGGTTGGGGCCTATGGCACCTACACCGCCTGCGCCAATCCGTCCACTTGGTGGACGCAGCTCCAGTCGAAGCTTTGCGGCGGCAATTGGGCCTGCATCATCCGGTCCAGCTAGGCGTATCCCCCCTCCTGCAAACTCCGGTCCTGCTCGGGTGGCGTCGCCCTACCATTGCCCTGCCCGCCGCCCTTTATGCCCAGTGTACTCCAGGGGCGTTGCGGGACATTATCGTCCACGAGTTGGTCCACTTAAAACGCCGCGACCCCCTGCTCAATATGCTGAGTCAAGGGGTCGTGGCTCTGTATTGGTTCCATCCCTTAGTACATTGGGCGGCCCGTTCTTTGGTCGAGATGCGCGAATGCGCCTGCGACGATTGGGTGGTGGCCCAAAGTGGCGATCCGCTAACCTATGCCGAGACCCTGCTCCACGCCGCGGCCGACCAGCGTCCCCACTTAGCTATGACCATGGCGCATTCTGGGCGCGTGGCCAAGCGCGTCGAGCGCCTTTTGGACCCGTCCCATCGTCCTCGTCCCCGCGTGCATGGGATTCTGGGCGGCGGCGTGGTAGCGATGATATTAACCCTAGCCGGATGTATGGGCGGCTTGGGACGCGGTGGGGAAACGTCGGGCCGTCAAGTCCAGCGATGGATAATCATCCCGCCCGCCAGCGTTGCCGTCGATTCGGTCAGGATCGTCGATTCGGTCAATGTCCAAGCTCGCGCAGTGGCTATATCAAGCGCCTACCCCCCCGGCAGCGGGATCGTCAAGCCGGTCCAAGTCTTCAAGCCGGTCCAAGTCTTCAAGCCGGTCCAAGTCAAAGGGGTCTTCCCACTTCTCGCCCGGGTCGATAAATTTCTCGCTAGTGGGACCGTTGATTCGGTCAATGTCAATGTCCTCGGCAGCAGAGCCGATACTCTGAAAATTTTCATGCAGCGTCTGAAAATTTTCATGCAGCGTCTGAAAATTTTCATGCAGCGTCCCCCCCACATCCGCCATTTCAGTACAGCGGCTCCCGTCAGTACGATCATGCTCAAACACCTCGACGACAGCGCCGATTAACAAAAGCCGGATGCGGGGCGACACGCGCAAAGAAAATTGAAAAATGGACCGACCCAATATCCTCTTCATCCTCTCCGACCAGCACAGCAAATTCCACCTCGGCTGCTACGGCGACCCACTGGTGCGCACCCCGCACCTCGACCGCTTGGCCAGCGAAGGCATGCGCTTTGCCAATGCGTACACCCCCTCGCCTTTGTGCGCGCCAGCGCGCATGGCCTTTATGACCGGGCGACGGCCTAGCGCCAACCAAGTCTGGGGCAACGACCACATCCTCAACTCGGCGCTGCCGACCTGGGCTCACGCCGTGGGCGCGGCTGGATACGAGACCGCGCTGCTTGGCCGCATGCACTTTGTCGGGCCCGACCAGCGCCACGGTTTTGAGCGCCGGCCTATCGGCGAGCACACTGCCCGGCATCCGGGTGCGGCCCAACAGGGCGGACCCCTGTTCAAGAGCATTCCCTCCAGCACCTCGGGCCAGACCCGCGAATGCGTCGAAATAGCCGGGTACGGCCGCACTACGTACCAAGCCTTTGACGACCGCGTCGCCGAGGCGGCTTGCGCCTATTTGGAGGAAAAGGCGCAAACGCCCGACCGGCCCTTTGCCGCAGTAGCGGGCTTTGTACTGCCGCACTGCCCATTCTTCGCCCCCAAGGATCTCTACGATTATTACTACGACCGCGTCGATGTGCCGCAACCCGACCCGACCGGAGAGCCGGCGGTAGTAACTAATTTCAAAAAGCGCCGCCTCATCGACGAACCCCTGCCCAAAGAGCGCATCCGCGTGGCGCGAGCGGCCTATTTCGGTCTGTGCGAATACTTCGACCGCAAAGTCGGCCAACTCCTCGACAAACTCGACGAGACCGGCTTGCGCGACAATACGTTGGTGATCTACTCCAGCGACCACGGCGAGATGGCCGGCGAGCACGGCTGCTGGTGGAAGAGCAACTACTACGAAGGCTCGGTCGGCGTCCCCCTCATCGCTCGTTTGCCCGGCGCGATACCAGCGGGCGTGGAAAACTCCGTGCTGTGCAATTTGCTCGATTGGGCACCCACCGCCGTAGAGGTGGCCGGCGGCGAGCCCCTGCCCGCGGCCGACGGCCATTCTCTGTGGCGCGAACTACAGGGGCACGCAGATAATGCCCGCCCCGATACCACCTTCAGCGAACTGGGGCCCTCGCGCGGCGATCCTCCTTCGCGCATGATCCGGCAGGGACCGTGGAAGCTCTACAAATACCACGACGACACCCCACCGGCATTGTTCAATCTAGCGGACGACCCAGGGGAATGGAACGATTTGGGCAGCGCTGGTGCTTACGCCGCCCTGCGGCAAGAGCTACTCGACCAACTCTACGCCAATTGGGATCCAGAGCAGGTGACCCAGCGCTGCACTGAACTGACGCGGGATATGCAGGTGCTGACGGCGTGGGGACAGGCGGTGCAGCCCCTGCACGAAGACACCCTGCCAGTCGCAGACGTCGAGGATGTGGTGCGCTGTTGAGGAGTTCGGCGGCCTAGGGCAACTCGCCGTTGCTGCGTCGCCCTAGGCCGCTGCGAGGCAGGTAATTTCCGCACTAAAATTCCACAAATAAGCGCGTGTACCAGAAAGCACCGTTGTAATCCCAAGGCGTGCTCTCCGGGCGCAGATTGCCCTGACCTGCGGTCTCTTCGGGCGCGGCTTCGGGCACTGAGTCTAAAATATTCTGCGCCCCCAGGCTCAACTGATAGCTATCGCCAAAGGCATAACCGACTTCGGCATCGACAATGACGCCTCCGTCGAAGACGTCGAGATCACCGCAACTGTTATCTTGGAAGCGGCAGGCTTTCCAAGTGCTGAAGTAGCTGGGCCGCAGCATACCGCTCCAAGCGCCCATTTGGTGACTACCGGTGACCACCAAGCGGTGCTCGGGATTCATTTCCTCCAGTTCCACCTCGCGCCGGGGCGTCATCAGTTTGAATTTGATTGGTTCGTCCAGGGGTTTGCCCAGAAATTCGTCTCTTGTCCGCTCTTGCGAAAAGTCCTCAAGAGTAGTCCGGGTCCAGTTATAGGCAACATCGATGTGGGACAGGGATTGAGTGTTCCACGTCCGCGTCCACGACAGCACCAAGTCAATACCCTGGGTGCGGGTATCGAAGTCATTGGAGAAGAACTTGACCTCCTGGAGGACGCTGATGCCCTGGAGGGATTCATCGTCCCGGATGATCTGGGCGATTTGGTCGGTGATCTTGATATTCCCGGTCAGGGCGATGCGGTCCTCGATGTCAATGGCGAAGTAGTCGAGGGTCAGATCGAAATCGTCGGTGAGTTCCATGGCGGTGCCGACGGAAAATCCCACGGACTTCTCCTCAGTCAGTTCCTCACCGCCCAAGGCCGCGGCTATGGGATGGGTGGGCGGCACCTGCCCCTGCTCGGTCAAGCCTCCAGTGCCGGAAAAGCCGGTGGTCACGGCGCGGAGATTGGCCTGGCCGGGCGACGGAGCGCGGAACCCAGTACTGACCGTCGAGCGCAGGTTGACCCGGTCGCTAGCTCGCAACAGGGCCGAGAGCTTGCCGTTGAGGGTATTGCCAAAATCGGCGTAGAAATCCTCGTAGCGCACGGCCGTGCCTAGCTGGAGCTGCGGCACTACGTCTGCCTGCAAATCCACGTACAAAGCATAGTTGGGGCGATCCCACTTGCCGGCGTTACTTGGATGCAGTCCCTGATAGCCATTGGAACCGCTGCTGAAGCCCTGGGGCGCAAAGGGGCCCACCACGTAGGAGGCTTCATCGCCAGCCACGGACTCAAAAGTCTCTTGGCGCCATTCAGCGCCCCAAGCGAGGCCGAGCGGTGAGGCCAAAC
>JAPOYQ010000062.1 GCA_026706505.1 Gemmatimonadota bacterium | reverse complement strand
CATCGGCCGCTTGCCCATCATCGCCGTGCTGCACGGCCTCGGCCCCGAAGATCTCCTCGAAATCCTCCGCAACCCCAAAAGTAGCGTCATCCTGTCCAAAAAGCGCGACTTCCGCGCTTATGACATTGAGGTCGAATTTGCCGACGAGGCCCTAGCCCTGTTAGCCGAGCGCGCCCACGCCGAGCACATCGGCGCTCGAGGCTTGGTCAGCGCCATTGAAAAGGTGCTGCTCAACTACGAAAAAAAGCTCCCTTCTGTCGGCATTGAGCGCTTTGCTGTCGAGGCCGATACCGTACTAGACCCTGCGACCGGTCTGGAGCGCTTGCTCCAAGACACCTCGCTGCGCCGTTTTATCGACAACTTTCAACGCGAACACGACATCGCCTTGGAGATCACGCCGGAAGCCTCCGCGCAAATCGAGACCCTAGCCAGCACGCGGAACATCGCACCTGGCGAATTGTGCGAAGAAATGTTCAGCGACTACGGACACGGCCTCAAACTGGCTGGGTTGAGCCAGTTTTGCATTGACGCCGATGTAGTCGCCGATCCTCAAGAAGCACTCAACGCGCTCGTCAAATACTACTACAATCAACGAAGTTAAGTCCCGCCGTGCTGCTTTATCTTGCGGTAGAGTGTACTGAGGCCGATTTGCAGAATTTCGGCCGCGCGCCGTCGGTCGTTGCTAACTGCCTTCAAGGTTCCGGCAATGGCCATCTGCTCGATCTCGGCCATGCTCATACCGACGCGAAAACCCAACCCGGAAAAAACGCGCTCTTGGCGGTTTATGTAGCGCGGAATGTCCCCTACTTCGAGCACCCCTTCGCGGGCGCACATGACGACCATGCCCTCGATACAGTTCTTCAATTCCCGCACATTGCCCGGCCAATCGTAATCGCGCAACACGTCTAAGGCTCGCGACCGGATCCCCTCGATGCGCTTGTTGTTCTCGGCGGCGAACTGCTGGATGAACGCATCGACCAGAATGGGTATGTCCTCACGGCACTCGCGCAGTGGCGGCACTTCGATCTTGATTACGTTGAGCCGATAGAAGAGGTCCGCCCGAAAGGTGCCCTCTCGAACCATGGCCTCTAGATCGCGGTGCGTCGCCGCGATCAAGCGCACATCGGCCCGCCGAGTCTGGGTGCCGCCGATCCGCTCAAAGCAGCCGTCCTGAATTACTCTCAGCAACTTCACTTGCGTCGGCAGGGGAATGTCCCCGACTTCGTCGAGGAACAAAGTGCCTTGATCGGCCAGTTCAAAGCGGCCTTTGCGCGCTGCTCCAGCTCCGGTATAGGCCCCCTTTTCGTGGCCGAACAGCTCATTTTCGACTAGGCTCTCCGGCAGGGCACCGCAGTTGATTTCGACGAAGGCGTTTTCTCGCCGTCTACTCCGTTGGTGGATGGCCTTTGCCACCTCGCCCTTGCCTGTGCCGGTCTCGCCGGCGATTAGAACGCTAGTCCGCGATTGGGCCACCTGTTCGATCTGGAGGTAGATGCGCTGCCAAGGCGATGAGCGACGGGCGATGTCGTCAAAGCGATAACGCTCGTCCAAGCGACGCTGTAGATCCGAGACTTCCCCTACTAGCTGCTGGTAGCTCAGTCCCTTTTCCAACACCGCACCGACCTTGGCCAAATTCAGCGGCTGTAGCTGAAAGTCGTAGGCCCCTTGGCGCATCGCTTCAACCCCTAGCTCAATGTCTTCGGGCCCGGCAACGGCAATGGCGCAGATGGCCGGATTTCGCTTGTGGGCGAGTTGCTGGACTCGCAACCCGTCGACGCGCTTTTCGCGCAGGGCGTAGATCAGCGCGTCAACCGCATCTGCGTCGAGGATGTCGTACGCGCTCTGACCCTCGTGCGCCCAGAGTACTTCATATGATCGCTGTTCAAGATAAAAAATCAGCGCCCGAGCTTGCTGGGATTCGGGCAGCACGACCAAGACCCGAGGCTGGGTATGGCGCTTCTGGCTCACGGGACGACCTGCTTGCACAACTCGACGACCACCTCGCAGTGCGGCGTTTGGGGAAACATATCTACGGGCTGCACGCTGCGGACGCCGTAGCCAGCCTCGCCCAAGGCGCACAAATCGCCGGCTAGCGCGTGAACATTACAGGAGACGTAAATGATGCGCGGCGGTGCCAACGCGCATAGACCGGCCAGCGCCTTTTTGTGGATCCCAGGCCGCGGTGGATCGACAACGGCCAAGTCAAAATGCTGGCCTTGTACCGCCAATTCCCCCAGTATGTCCTCGGCTGCGCCAACTATGAACTCGCAGTGTTCTATCCGATTGCGTGCGGCGTTGCGCCTAGCGTCTTCCACCGCTTCAGCCACTACTTCGATGCCCAACACGAACTGGGACTGACGCGCCAAAAGCAGGCTGATGCTGCCCGTGCCGCAGTACAAATCTAACACTGCTTTTTGCGGCCCGGCCACGCGAGCTATGACCTCGTAGAGCCGCTCGGCTTGTAGCGAATTCGTTTGAAAAAAGGACTGGGGAGAAATGTCGAATTCGAGGCCAGCGCACACTTCGGTGATGCGCCCGCTTCCCTTGAGCACAAACTCGCGCTCCCCGGCCGCTACTTGGGCCTTGCCGGTGTGTAAGGTGACGAGCAAAACATCAATTTCAGGTACAGCGTCCAATAGTTGCTCGGCGAGCTGTTGGACGCCTGGGTTGGGATACGAGGCCACGACGAGGTTGACCATCACTTCTCCACTCCGCTTGCCCTCGCGTACGACTAGGAAGCGCAACAGCCCTTGGTGCCGCTTCAAGTCGTACGCGCTCAGGCCCAACGCTTGACTGATGCGACGGGTCGCTCCGACGATGCGGTTGGAAGTGCGCGACTGTAGGTGGCACTCTTCGACATCGAAGATCCAATTGAAACGCCCGCGCACGTGCAAGCCCAATTGCAACAAGCCCTCGCGATCCGTGCCAAAGGAAAATTCCATCTTGTTGCGATAGAAAAAGGGGATCGGACTGGGCAAAATCGGCGCTGCGGGCGGCAGCGTCAGGCCACTGATTGCCAATGCGCTGGCGACCATCTGCTCCTTGACGGCGAGTTGGGCCGCATAGGGCAATTCCTGCCAGCGACAGCCGCCGCAATGTCCAAAATGGGCGCAGCGAGGCTCCTCGCGCTTGTAGCCTTCTGCGAGGAACTCCTCCACCTCGGCCTCGAAGCGTCCTTTGCGCTTCTTTACGACCCGGGCGGCGACCCGATCCCCGGGAACAGACTGACGCACGACGACCTCGCGGTGCCCGACGTACGCCATCCCGTCGCCCTTGGAGGTGAGGGCGGCAACCTCGACCTCGATGAGATCTCCTCGTTTCACGTGTCACCTATCTAAAATGCAAACGGGGCAAGATGGTCATCATCTTGCCCCGTCACTACTTACCTTTGGACGCCCACCTTATTCTTCGGCCTTAGGAGCCTCTTCTGCTGCAGTATCGGCCTGCTGATCTTCTTCTGCGGCCACCCCAGGGCGATCCACGAGTTCGACGATGCTCATAAATGCCCCATCGCCGCGCCGCGGGCCCAACTTGATCACGCGCGTATAGCCTCCGTTGCGGCTTTTGTAGCGCGGGCCGAGTTCGTCAAACAGCTTGGCGACCACCTGCTTGTCAGCTATGACGCGTAGCACTTGGCGCCGGGCGTGCAGGTCGCCTTTCTTGGCGCAAGTCAGCACCCGCTCGGCCGTGCGCTTGAGCTCTTTGGCGCGCGTCTGGGTGGTGGTGACGCGCTCGTTGATAAAGAGCGAGGCCATCATGTTGGACAACATGGCCTTGCGGTGTGGAGCTGTGCGCCCCAGTTTGGCTATTTTTTTGCCGTGTCTCATGGCTAGAATTCTTCCGCCAGCGGGTTGTCCGCTGTTTGGTCGACCTCAATGCCGTCGTACGGAGTCAGGTCCATACCCCAGCTAAGATTGTTTTCCTCAAGTATTTTCTGCAACTCGTTGAGCGATTTGCGGCCAAAGTTGCGATACTGCAACATCTCGGCCTCCGTGCGCGACACCAAATCCCTGAGATGGGTGATCCCTGCGGCTTTGAGGCAGTTGGCCGAGCGCACCGTCAACTCGATTTCTTCGACGGGCGTTTGCAGGAGTTGGACGATCTTCTTGGCCTCCTCGTCAACTTCCTTTTCCTCGGTGCCTTCGGGCTCTTCTATAAAATTAATAAAAAGGCTTAGATGTTCGGTCAGGATCTGGGCGGCTTGGGACATGGCGTCTTCGGGATGTACTGAGCCATCGGTCCAGACCTCCATAATCAACTTGTCGTAGTCAGTACGCCGCCCGACGCGTGCGTTCTCGATCTCGTAGTGGACCTTGAGAACCGGCGAATAGTTCGTATCGAGTGGAATAGCACCAATGGGCTGATCGGGGATTTTATTCTCCTCAGCGAACTGGTAACCGCGACCGTAGCCAACGGTCAGTTCCATTTTCAGGGAGGCCCCTTTATCCAAGGTGGCGATGTGCAGGTCGGGATTCATCACCTCGACGCTGGGGTCCACTTCTAGATCCTTGGCCACTAAGGCCCCGTCTGCCGTGCGCTCGACGCGCAAGACGCGATCCTCCTCTCCGCGATAGCGAATCGCCACTTCCTTGAAGTTGCGCACGATCTCCGGCACATCCTCGCGCACCCCAGCAATCGTGGAAAACTCGTGATGCACGCCTTCGATATTAACTTGCTTTATCGCGGCTCCTTGGATAAAGGACAGCAATACGCGGCGCAGTGCGTGCCCTATAGAGACGCCAAAACCGCGCTCAAGCGGCTGGACAACAAACATGCCATACGTATCGCTGAGGCTCTCTTTTTCGACCTCAACCAGCCTCGGCATATGGAGACCTTCTAATTTCATACTTTAGCCTCTTGCCCCTTGATGGATTAGGCGGAGTAAAACTTCAGACGCGAGAATAAAACTCGATGACCAATTGTTCTTCGGCAACCGTGGGAATGTCTTCGCGTCCGGGAATCTCTGCTACGGTCCCAGTCAGGTTAACCTTGTCTATGGCTAGCCAAGGTACGGTTTCCCGCGAGCGCCGCAGCGATTCGTGAATGGCCTCTAGCTGGCGACTGTGCTCGGTAACCTGCACCACATCGCCCATCCGGGTCAGGTAGGAAGGGATATTGACCCGTTTGCCGTTTACCACGATGTGGTTGTGGCGCACTAACTGGCGCGCGGCCTTGCGCGACGGCGCGAAGCCGAGCCGGTAGACGATGTTGTCGAGGCGGCGCTCCAACAAGCGCAACAGGTTTTCGCCGCTAACGCCCGGCACTCGCGAGGCCTCCTTGTAATAGCCCCTGAACTGACCTTCGCGGATTCCGTAGAGCCGAGCTAACTTCTGTTTGGCCCGCAATTGCACGCTGTAGTCGGACTGCTTGCGCCGCAAGCCCTGGCCGTGCTGGCCCGGGGCATAGCTGCGCCGCTCAAAGGAGCATTTTTCGAGGTTGCAGCGCTCGCCCTTCAGGAAGAGTTTAGCCCCTTCCCGGCGGCAGAAGCGACAGTTGGGACCTGTATGCCTACTCATAACGTAGTTAGCTCCTCTAAACGCGGCGGCGCTTGGGTGGTCGACAGCCGTTGTGCGGCATGGGAGTCACGTCGCGGATTGCGGAAATTTCGAGTCCAGCGTTTTGTAAAGCACGAATTGCGGACTCGCGCCCAACCCCCGGCCCCTTGACCCAGACCTCTACGCGGCGCAGTCCCATATTCATGGCTTCTTGAGCGGCCTTTTCAGCGGCGAGCTGGCCGGCAAAGGGCAGTCGCAAATCTACGCCCTTTGC
>JAPOYQ010000645.1 GCA_026706505.1 Gemmatimonadota bacterium | reverse complement strand
TAATGTAGAAATAGCGACGACTATCGGTGACAGAGACACAGTGCTAGTCGGCAATGAGATCGGCTTCACACCCTACAGGCAGGGAGGCACCATCATCGAAGGCGTGCGCACGGCCAACGGTACGGAGCAGATTACGTTGCGTTACGACTTGAACGACCTAGCCGTGATTCTCGACGACAAAGATGCCATCAACAACATCCGGGATCTCCGCTTCAGACTAGTCCTAGTCAACGACTATCGGATCGAGATCACTTCCGATCAGCAGACCAATTTTGAAGGACAGCCGGTCTTTCTGCTGATGGCCCAAGCCGAAGGCAATATTCAGGACGGATCGAATAAGCGCGAAGTGGTCTTCAACTACGGCTTGCCCACGGCTAACCAGCTATTGGGCTTCACGATCGAGGCCCAGGATTTCCTGGGATTTGACTTTTATACCGAGTTTGATGTAAACCACCAGTACAAAAAATATCCCAATCGCCGGGTGAAGACACACAAGGCATACTCGGGACTCGTCGGCGCCGAAAACGCCAAAGCCTGGATGATGAATCTGTCCAAAACGGTCTTCTCTTGGTCCCTCTTTGTCGAGGGCTTCTACATGGACGCGGCCTACAATACCAGTCCCTTCATATCAGATGGTAGCGGCCGAGTAGATTACGAAGACGGGACTAGGAGCATCTACGACTTCGTCGACGACAACGACGATCAGGACAAGAAACCCGACCAGAAGCGGCGCTACCAAGATCCTAGGACGGGTGAGGAATTCCGCGCCGCTAGAACCGGAAGGTCTGCCGAAGGTTTCGCCGACGAAGCCGTGTTCCCCGGCTGGGACCAAAACAACGACTTCATCTCCGACTTCAACCAAAACAGCAACATCTTCAGTGAGAACCGCTTCCCGGACTACGAGGAACCCTTCCTGCGCTACGGTTCAGACCGCCCTGAATATCTCTTTGGTATTGATCTCAACAATAACGGCTGGGTCGACCAGTTCGAAAACGACAACCTGCCCGATTATCCCTACAAAAGGGATCGCAAGGGCTACAACCTGTACGTGCGCAATCAAGCAACTCCACACCTGCAACTCACCGCCGGGCAGGCCCGCGAACAGCTCCTTTCGGACGACCGCCAAAATCTGACCACGTACGCCCTAGTCAGCTTTGAAAAGGAGTACGCCCGGATTGGACGGGTGGGCATCTTCGACATGATCAAAAAGGCGGCAGACGATATTCAGGACGATCTCTTTCAATGGGTACAAGCTCCAGGGCTGCCCGGAGCGCACCAAGCAATAGACGACCCCCTCTTCGCCCAAGACACTTGGATCAATACTTTTTGGCTAGGCCTCGACCGCCGGACCAATATCGGGGTCAATTTTTCCAATAAATTTAAGTACGAGACCGTGAGGCAGCGGGAGAAAGGCCGTAACCTAGATTTCAAGGACAATACGCGCTTTCTTGGGATCATCAACAAGGCCGACTATCTGTACCAGTACAAGACTCTGACGGTGCGGCCGAAGATCAAGAGCGAATTGCTCAAGGACAATACTCCCTACTCTATGGGAGGTGTGCGCCCTGTGCGAGATCAATGGACTGGTTTGTTCTTCCTGACCTTCGAATTCCCCGTTCTGCGGCGAACGACCATAGAGACGGGTATAGAACAACTCTTCTTCAGGGATTCGCTGGTTGATGAGGACGATTTAGCAGCGGGTGAATTCACCGAGGATTTCAACAGCACGGTCCTGGCTATGCAGCTTTCGAACAGGGGACAGTACCTAGGCTATGTGCTCACGGCCCAACTCGGCTACAGCATCCGCAGAATCAGCCGCGAGCGCGTCGAAAGAGATGACCGGTCGCAGATGGATAGTACCGTGTTTATGACGATGTACGCCAGCCTGAAAGATTGATGCCGGGCGGCAGATTCTACTCCTAATTCCACAAAAAAGGAAACACCCATCATGCGAAGTACCGTCTCTGCGCCAGATTTGGGACTGGTGGAGTCTCTCTTTACAGAAATCAAAAAAATACCGTGCATCAACTCCCATTCCCACATGGGGCCGGAAGCTGAGCGCCTAGCGCAGCAGCTGGATGCCCTCGACTTTTTCAACCACGCCTATCCAACCGCCGACTTGGTGGTAGCCGGCCTCTCTCCCGAGGATAAAGAGGCCCTTTTCGACGCTCGCCGCCCGCTGGACCAGCGGTGGGACCTGTTCGAACCGTACTGGAACCGGATTCGCCTTACCGGGTACTCCCAGTGCATCTTGACCGGCTTCCGCGATCTGCTCGGCTTCGACGATCTGACAGCCGCCACGGTTGGACCGCTCTCTGAGGCCATCCAAGCACATAGTAAACCGGGCTTCTACAAAACGGTGCTACAGCAGCGGGCCAATATCGCAACGTCAGTGGTCAATATGGAAGATCTGATTGAGGTGGACCGGACCTTATTCCTGCCTCTGCCCCGCCTCAACCGCTTCAGCATGCTTCGCACGGCCGAGCAAATCCACGCGATAGAGCGCGACTACGATGTGTCCATCGGCGATCTGCGCCAGCACGTCGAAGTAATTCGCCAAGTGTGCCGAGACTGGAAGCAGGCCCGAGTAGCTGGGGTCAAGATGTCGCAATCCTACCACCGTCGCATGGACTTCAAAGAGCGGGACGCCAGCCAAGCCGCCGCTATTTTCGACCGCCTGTTGCAGGACGACTACGCTGGGCTGGATTCGGAAGAAGGTGCACTACTAGAGGACTATCTGGTCTTCCAGTGCTGTCAGGCCGCCGCAGAAGCCGATCTGACTGTCCAGTTTCACCTAGGCATGCGAGCGGGCAACAATGGGGGCATGGAAGGGTGTAGCCCAGTGCCGCTCATCCCCTTGCTGCAGGCCTTCCCCCAAGTCCGCTTTGACTTCTCCCACGCCGGTTTCCCCTATCTGCGCGAGGGTGCCGTGCTGGGCAAGACCTTCGCCAATGTCTATCTGAATATGTCCTGGATCCACATCATCTCCCCCTTCGGGTCTCGGCTAGACCTGAGAGAATGGCTCCAGATGGTGCCCTACAACAAAATTATCGCCTTTGGGGATGACTTGCAGCAGGTCGAGACGGTCTACGGACACTTGCAGATGGCCCGCCGGAATTTCGCCTATGCGCTAGGAGCCCTGCTGGAAGAGGGCTTGCTGTCCGAGTCGCTGGCTCTTGACGTAGCCCAGGCGGCCTTTTGCGACAATCCGGCGATGGTCTACGGAGTCAATGCCTGAGCATGGGTATTACCAGTCATGCACATTGTGGCCTTGCGTGGGAAACCAGATTACATCCACTACTCCCGAGAGCACGACGCCGATTACATAGCCCACGCCCAAGCCGTAGAAAAAAGGCTTGCCCTTGCGGTACGCTCTGACTCCACCGTAGCGCAGCAGTAGTAGTTTAGCGACCCAGACCAAAAACAGGCTGAACCAATAGATGGATGTGCCCGAGGTGTGCTGAAAGGCCAGCCCAATGGGATGGAGCGAGAACCAGTGAAAGCGGGCTCGTAACAGCGCTATGCCCCCCGCCTGGAACAAGCCCCAGCCCCAGACGCCCCACTTCCCTGGATCCCCGACTTTGGGATTTTGCAGCAGATGCACGGTCTCGTCTAAGAGGCCGGTCGCACCCATCAGAAAAACAGCCCCTCCTTTGTCGTAGGCCATCTCGAGGCTGGCCCATACCGCGGTTAGAAAACCCGTTGCAAAGGCGACTAGCACCGTAGCGGTCACCAGCCAGGGCTGATCCCGCAACGAGAAAATGCGCAGATGGTGCGGGATGGCTGGCCAAGCCGGCAGGCGAATGTTGCCGAAAAAGGCATGGCCGGTAAATATCTTGAAGGCAACCAGATCCTGTGGCGACAGGCGGGCCGAGCCCACCAAGTCGACGATAAAAGAACTCCCCTTGGCATTGGGCCAACTGGGCATGAGATAGGGAAAGCCCGTGGCCGCAATGAGCTTGATGGTGACGAAAAAGGTCGCCACCATCAGGACAAAGGCACCGGTGGCCACAGGCAAACTCGCTCCTAGACTACAAGCCCAAGCGATGACGTAGAAGGCCGACAGAATCAGACCGGCCAAGGCCAAGCGATAGATCCCGACTTGGCGACGGTCCCCCTCCCCGGTGCGCACCTGTTGCCACACTTCTCGCAAGTGTCGGCGGGCCAAGTACACGGACCAGCAGGCCACAAAAATGATGGCTCCCAAGCTTTCCAGCGAGAGGATCGCCTGCGGTGCCAAAGGCTGACCCTCCCCACCTACGACCAGTCCCACCCGATCCATCAGCCCTATTTTGACCGTAGCCAGCAGGGCGAAGACGACTAGGCTTCCTAGGATGTCCAGCGGGCACAGATAGGTCAAAGCCATAACCAAGGGCAGAACCCGGATGGTCAGGCCCGGGAAAGGGCGGGGCAATTCGAGATGGAAGCGCTTGGTATAGAGTTCAAACAGCGGCAAGCCCGGCGTGAAGTAGGCACCGATATTGTAAAGCAGGGGCAGCAGGACAACCCCGCAGCCGATCCAGAACAGACCCGAGCGAAACAGGTCGGGCACCCGTCGCGGCCCGTCGAAGCCCTGTGTCAGATCGAGGGGCATCTGCGCCAGCGGGAAAGAGAGTTTTTCGGCTTCCATCCACTGGCGCTGGAATAGCACTACCAAACAAAAGCCGAATACCACCATCCCCAGCGAGGCTCCCAGCCACTGGATAATCGCCCCGATCCAGCCGTCCCATGGTACCGCTGCCCCCTGAGGCAGCCCCATCCAGAAGGTATCTAGCACCCGAGGCGAGGAGTCGGGAAAGACGCGCCAGGGCAAATAGGGGAAGAGCAGATCCGACCACTGGTTTTCAGGTGTGGCCATGTAGAAGGGCGCCCCGATAATGGCAATCCAGTAGTCGCTCCAGCCCCACTGCGGCAGGGCACCCACCACCCAGAGCATGGTAAAAATGGTCAGTAGTTCCCCTCGGTTTAGGGATAGTCGGGGCCACAAGTGTCCGCAGGCGGCGTTGAGGAACAGCCACAGCACGAAGGGCATAAAGGCCACCATGGGGAACTGCGAGCGGACATAGCTGCCGGACCCCGATGCTTGTCCGACCTCGAGGATGAGATAGTAGAATACAGCGACAATGGTCAGCCCCCCCAGAATTAGGGCACGCAAGGTGATCCGAGGGGGTTTGGAGCCATCTAATGAATTGCTATTACGCACCTTCCTACCTTCTCAAAAATACCCTAATACATTCCCGGTCTTTCCAGTACAGGCGTCGATGACCAGCCACAAACCAGCCACTACAACTTGGCCCAAAATTAGACCAAGAAAAAACGGTCGCGTCTTCGAGTACCCTGCGGAGCCGCCGAACTTGAGTATGACGATCTTCAATACCCAAGCGGTGAAGATACTGAACCACACCCAGTTCATGATGTTGAACGTACCTGTGGCAAACCCCAACGGATGGATCGGCCACCACACAAAATGGTAGCGGATATAAGTCAACAAGCCCATGATTACTGCGCCCAAAGCCGTGAAGCCCCAACCAGATATGCTAGCCGGAACTGGATCGACGAATTTAGGGGCGATAAAATTGAATGCATTGCGCGGCACTCCCACGAACCAGAACTGGTGGAGATTGATCCCGCCGTACTTATAGGACAGGGTCATAACGGACCACACCGAGCTGATCAGAGTGACGACTAGGGCTAGGAAAACCGCCCATAGCAGACCCCTTTTGCTGCCGCGAACCTCCTCGGCTAGTTTCAACGCATTGGCAAAACAGGGCATGACG
>JAPOYQ010000802.1 GCA_026706505.1 Gemmatimonadota bacterium | reverse complement strand
ATTGACCCGCTCGACCTCACCGGCAACAACTTGGGTTAGCTGGCGATATTCGTCATCGTCGGTGCGCGGCGTAAACTCGCGCCGCAACCGCTGCACGATCACACTGATGGCATTGAGTGGATTCCGCACTTCGTGGGCTACGCCCGAGGCCAAGGCCCCCATAGAAGCCAAGCGGTCGCGCCGCCGGAGATCGGCCTCCAGCGCCACCTTCTCGCTCAGATCCTGGATCACCAAGACGATGGTCTCCACCTCGCCGCTGGCATTGTACACCTGTGCGCTCGACAGCGACAGGGTCCGCTCGCGGCCTTGAACATCCGTAAAACGACAAGACAAGCCCACCAGTTCCTCGCCGGCCAAAGCCCTATCCACGGCCTCGTGCGGCCATACATCGCGCAGGTGCTGTCCCCGCACCTGCTCACCCTCGACCCCGAACAATGCCTCGGCCGCTTGGTTGAAGACTTCAATGGCACCAGCCGGATCCGTGGCCACCACCGCCTCCGTCATCTGCGCCAAGATGCGGCTGCTATAGGTCTGTATGTTCGCGTACGCATCGCTGAGCAGGGCCAGGTTTTGCCGCACTATTACCGCTCCGGTACCCACGGCACCCAATACCAAAAGCAGGAGAACCAGCAACGCCACTTGCAGCCGCCCGCGCTGCTCCTGTGCCCGCAGTTCGTCCAGCGATAGGCCGATGCGCAAAAGCCCCAGCGTCGTCCCTTGGGGTGCGAAGGGAATGACGACCTCAAAAATCTCCTCCCCCTCAAACTCGACGAGGCGCGAAGCGACCGCATTGCTCGTCAGGGCCGTCTCGAGAAATGCGTCACCGGAAATGCTTTCGAGTAAGACCAAATCGTGCGAAGCGGCCAACAGGCCCAGCGTATCCTGCAAGGCCATGTACACAATGTCTTGGTTGGTACCGATCTCTTGGATCAGCCGACCAGCGCCGGAGCGAATCCGCAGGTGCAAAAGCCGCTCAGCCGCAGCCCTCACGATCACCGCGCCTCCATCCCGCATGGCCACGGCCACGGCAAAGAGCTGGTCGTCTAACTCGAACAGCAGCACCTCCTCCGTACCTACCAGCAGTGGCTCCAACTCCCGCTGCCACTCCACCAGCTCCTCCGCATCGACGACTCCACTCGACGCCACCAGTTGGCCGGCCACGTCGAACACATCGACTTGGTCGAGGGCATTGTCCGCCGCAATCCGCACCAAGAACGTGTCGGACAACGACTGTGTCAGCCCTAACTCGGCCAGCAGCCGAGCGTTGTCCAGCAGCCGCTCTCCGACCAGTTCTTCCATGTCGCCTTCGGCGCGGAGTACATTCTCCTCGGCGCGAGAAACCGCTTCGGCCAACGACCGCGCTCCGCGTTCGAGCGTCTCTAAGGTCGATTGCTGCGCCTGCCGCAGGCCATAGAGCGCAAAGGCCCCCAACACCAAGGCTAGCACGACAAACAGCAACGCCAGATAACCCGGCCTGAGCGCCGCTAACTTCCGCACCGGGAATCGCAGCTTAGGCTCGGCCATCCCGCCTTCTATGCTCCTCAGCTATGTGAAATGGAAGTAGCTCAGAGACGCTCTGGGTCCGACTCCCTCACCATCGTCAGCATCCCGACATAGGCGTCGTACATACTCTGAATGTTGCCAACGTAATGCACGGGCTGGCCGCAGCGACAGAAGCCGTAGCGCGCCCGTTCGTGATACGCCGGCTTGGCAAGCAGCCGCATCGCCTGTTCCACGTGACCAAACCACCGGTCGGGATTCCACCCATTTTCGCGGGCCAAGCGGCGCGCATCGAGCACGTGCCCGTACCCGACATTGTAGGCGGCCAGCGCCAAGCGCGTCCGTTCCTCTATGGGTATGTTCGGATCAAAGCGGTTGACCAGTTGGGACATGTACTTCACTCCCGCGTGGATATTCTCTTCGGGGTCGTGCAGATCGGTAACTCCCAGCTCGAGTCCTGTGACCGGCATAATCTGCATCAGTCCGCGAGCGCCGACCCAGCTAATGGCCTGGGGATCGAACTTGGATTCCTGGTACATCTGCGCGGTAATCAACCGCCAATCCTGGCCGTACTGCCGGGCGTATTTTTTTACTAGCTCATCATAGGGCGACAGGCGTCCGCTCAAATCGACCCGCAGCGAATCCTTCGCCTTGGCGATGGTGCGCTTGTTTTTGAAGTAGCGCTTCTTCATCATGTTAAAAAACAAGCCGCCCTTTTCTTCTTTTACATATTGGTTGAGAGCCGCTAGCAAGGCTGGATTATCCTCGCGCACCGCCCATCTCAAAGCCGTTGGCTTGATGCTGAAGGCCGCCTTGAGCTGGCGCCCGTAGGCGAGTTCCACATCGAGCAGATTGGAGTCGCACAGGGTAATGTCGTAGCGACCTTCCTCGACGCCGGCTAGGATGTCTTCGGTTTCGATGGAGTCGGGCAGTGACGCGATCTGCAAACCCTCTATGGAATCAGCAAAGGCCAACAAAGTGGTGTAAAAAGAAGAGCTTTGGCGCACGTGGACCGTGCGACCGGCCAAGTCCTGGAGGCTGGCAATCGAATCCTCCTCGGCGCGCACGACTACGAGTTCGTCCACTTCGTTATAAGGCGAGGTAAATGCCGCCTGCGCCCGTCGCTCCTCGGTAATGGTCATCGCCGCAGCCACGACATCGCCTTTCCCTTCGTTCAAATACGCCAGCAGGTCGGCGTGGCTTTCTGGAATGACGATATCGAGACGCAGGTCGTGCCGGTCGGCGAATTCCTTTATAAGCTCATATTCAAAGCCCACTTGCCGACCGCGATGGATAAAATAGGTCAGCGCATTATTGCGGGTGATCAAGCGCAACCGCCGACGCTCTTTTAAGCCGGGCAGATCGTCGGTGAAAGCCTGCTGAGATTGGCGCGTAAACTGCTGGGCGAGCAGATATTCATCGACCCTAGTCTTGAGCTGCACATCATCGGGCCGCATCATCAGGGCGATCGGGCGGTTTTCGGCTACCATTAGCGGCGTAACCATGTTGTCGTAGTAGCTTTCCACTGCTCGCCACAAGTGCTCGGCGGATACGGTCGCTTGGTATTCGCCGTGGACAATGCCGTCGAGGAGGTGCTCAAGGCCGAGCTTCTCCGGCGCGGTGTGAATCTGCAACGACGGCACTCGTTGCTGAATATCCAATAGAGTCTCGTAGTGCGAGCTGGAGCGCCGGACGCCGATTTTCATCCCGGCCAAGTCCCCAATAGTCGTCGGCAGGCTGTCACTGGCCGCAGTAATCAAGTACTCGTCCACGTAGAAATACGGCACAGAAAACGCCGCTTGTTCCTGCCGCGCTGGCGTAACCGTCAGGCTAGCAGCGACAATATCGCCCTCTCCCTCCAACAGCTTCTGGACCATCTGGGCATGATTTTCGGCCTTTACCAGCATCAGCTCTAGATTGAGCTCTTCGGCCAAGTCGCGGGCGAGATCGTAGTCAATAGTCACGGGCTCCGCGTGCTTGGGCATGTGATCAAGCGGCTCCTGCGGGACGATGACGCGCAACTTGCCGTGGGATTGCAATACAGGCAGATCGCCAGTGTACTTGGGCAACTCCGGAGCCGGAGCCGGGGTCGCCGGTTGGCTGCATTGAACAAACGTAGAAATGGCAATAAGTCCTATAGGAAGAAGCGTTCGAGTGCGAAATAACACGACGCACCTCCTCTCCAAATCGGCCCGTTCGACGGGCTTCAGTAGTGTTTTAGTCGGGAATGAAAAACGGCGCTTGTGGGTTGTGTTAAATATCGCGCCGTGGAGGTTTTTGGTAGGTTGTCAGCTTACTGGGCAATATCATAAAAAAGTAGCTACTCCCTCAAGTCTTCCGCTTGTGTCCAGCGATTGGACATAAGCTTCTAAACTCGCTAGCTCTTCAGATGTAATTTTACTACTGCCCATAATTGCCTGCTCGATTGACGATTCAATTCACTATATCTTGTAGAATAAATTTGCTCATATCCCAAGGTATAGTGTTATTCAAATTTTATAATATTATCTATGACATTCTTTACACCAATGGATATCAAATCAGATACATTTTGCATATATAGTACACTATCATTTACATAAGTTTATTTGTATAAATTAACTTGTATTGTTTATAGCTATTAGGTCTGTTGCTACTCCAATTCAGAAAAAATAACATAATAGAGAGAAAAGTTACAATTATATACAATTTTTACACTCTAATTTTTCTCGACTGTTTTGGCTCTTCAATGTCGTAATACCTTACATTTTCAGGAAGCCCCGTACTGATACTTGATTTCTAGCTACCGGTGACTAAATCTCTCTTAATTTCCACCGCCTCCTCGGCTGCAATAAACTTTATGTACCCGCAAGCGGATTCGCTAAAAATAGAAAGGCCGGCATTTTTCGTCAAGTAGTTTCAATTTTTTTGCACGGCTTGACGCCACCCCCTAA
The DNA here is from genome assembly GCA_026706505.1 of Gemmatimonadota bacterium. The sequence continues at coordinate 1,345 of JAPOYQ010000802.1, read as the reverse complement.
AGGGCCTTTATATCTTCTGTACTTGCTTCCATCGCGGCCCGTTTAAGGAGGATTGACCGCTGTGCTAACCCATGAACTCACCGTCATAGAACCGGGGCGAATTGAGGTCACCCAGACCGATCTCGATGACCACTTGCACCCCCATGAAGTCCTGATAGAAACCGAGTACTCCGTCGTCAGCGCTGGCACCGAAGGCGCGGGATTTACCGGCCTCGTCAAGCAGATGCCCTTCGGCGACGCCGGCCAATATCCACGCGGCACTGGCTACGGCAACCTCGGCCAAGTGCTAAAAGTCGGCGACGCGGTTTCTGGCGTACAACCGGGCGACCGCGTGCTGTCCTTTGCCCGCCACGCTTCCATCGTCAAGACAGATGCGCAGCGCATGGCGCTGCCCGTCGCGCGCGAGGCCCCCGGCCAGCACCTCGTGTTCACGCGCATGGCCGGTGTCAGCATCTCCGCTTTGCGCTCTTCTAGCGTCCAGCCCGGAGACACCGTGCTCGTGGTCGGCGGCGGCCTCGTAGGCAACTTCACCGCCCAACTCTTCCGCTTGGCCGGTGCCGCCGTCATGCTCGCGGATTTGTCCGAACTGCGCCTACAGCAGGCGCGCGCCTGTGGCATCGAGCACACCGTCAATCCCGGCCGCGACGATCTGGAAGCCGTGGTGCGCGACTGGACCGGCGGTGCAGGTGCCCGCATCGGCGTCGAGGCCATTGGCATCAGCGAAGTCATCGCTCAGACCGCGATGTGCGTTGCCCGCCACGGCGAACTCATCCTCCTCGGCAGCCCGCGCGCCCCAGCTCACTTCGATGTGACGCCCATGCTGCTCCGCATCCACTTAGAGGCAATCCGCATGATCGGCGCCCTCGAGTGGCGCTGGCCGCAGCACGCCACCGAGCGCTGCCGCGACCTCGACGCCAATTACCGCCAGATCGCCGCGTGGATCGCCGGCGGCCAGCTCGTCGTCGAACCCCTGCTGACCCACCTAGCGTCCCCGGCAGACTGCCAGCAAATGTACGAAGGACTGACCGCCAATAAGGAGGAATACCTCGGCGTGGTTTTCGACTGGTCGCTGCTGAGTTAATCCTATGTCAACGCACTACCTCGCGCTAGACATCGGCTCGACGACTGTCGTCGCCATCGTCATTGACCTCGACACCAACGCCGTCGTCGGCGCAGCCAGCGCAGCCAATTCGTCCGAGACGACCTCTGCGGCAGATAAACGCATCAGCCGCTCGGAGTGGGACCTCGACGCGATGACCGAACTGGCCATCGACAACGCGGCCGCGCTTGTATCCCGCACCAACGCCCGGCCAGCAGCCATCGGCGTCACCGGACAGCAACAGGG
>JAPOYQ010000541.1 GCA_026706505.1 Gemmatimonadota bacterium | reverse complement strand
CTCGACTGGACGGGTGGGATAGCTGGCCCAAAACAGCGGTGCTGCCTGCTGGCGCGACCAGCCATCGCCGGAGACTTGAGCTTGGTCCCAAGGGAGGGCGCGGCCGTTGAGTTCGACTTCGAGGCGGTCCTCCGGGGGCAAGTGATCCAAACGCAAGGCCAAGCCGCCGGAGGCATCGGCCACATCATCGGCGACGCGAATGCGAAGCGTCGGCCCCAAGCTTGGGCTGTCGGTAGGCAAGGGAACGGGAAGCGGCGTCGAGGGGTGGGCTAAGCGGAAGGCGGCGCTGTGGCCCTCGGTGGGACTGAAGGACATGGTGCCGCTGATCTCGTAGCACTTGTCGAGTTTTTTCAGGGTTGCGAGGTCGGAGAATTCAGCGGCGGTTTGGCGGTTCCACTCGGGCGACATGGTGTAGAAGTTGTACAGGTAAATGCCGTCGGCTCCGTCGGTGAGCCAGCGCAGGGCCAAGGCGCGGAGGAAGTGCCGGTCGCTGTGGCGGGTGGCCTCGAGGCAGCCATAGACGAGGCAGGGAGTAGAGGCGGCAACGCGGACGAATTCATCGACTGGAGTCTCGAAGGAGATAAAGCCGCCGCCAACGACGACGATATCGACGAGGCCGGTCTCGATCCATTCGTCGACGTCGAGGCCGATGCGCCGCGAGTCGGCCAAGGTCGGGGGGACGCGGACGGCTAGTTGCAAGGGCTTGCCGCGTTGGGCGCTGACCTCGTCGAGCCGCGCCTTGATCTTTTGCACCAGATCGGTCATCAGGTAGCTGTTGGCCGTGGCTTCGGCCATGCGGAAGAAGGCCGAATGGCGCATGAAGTCGAGTTCGATGCCATCGACGTCAAAGCGCTCGAAGACCTCGCAGGCGATGCGCCGCATGTGTTCGCGCACCTCGGCGTGGGCGTAGTCGAGGCCGGTGCGGATGCCCCACTCGACCGACTTCTCGGGGAACTCCTCGCCGGGGCGGCCAATGAGCAGGTGGGGTTGCTCGCGGCGGAAGCGGCCGTAGCCGGGATGGGACGGGTCGATCACGTAGTGGCTATTCATGCGCACGCGCGGGAAAAAGGGGATCTCCGCCTCCCGGCACAGTTGCGCCAGCGCGGTCAACGGCCCGCCGCACTCGGCGATCAGGCCCTGTAGGTTGGCGGCGATCCGATCCTCGACGCCGGGTGTGGCCGAGTGAACGAAGGAAGGGGCTGTTGCGTCGAGGTCACTGCGGTCGTCGCCGAATTTCTCGCCAATCTCCGTCTCGAACTGATAGACCTCGTGATCGCCCGTACTCCACCACAGCGCGCCGCCGGTGCCAGCATAGCCGTCGACGATTTTCTCTTTGAGGTCGGCGACCGAGACGTTTTCCTCGGCCGTGAAAATCCAGCCGTCGTCGGTGAAGATGATGGGCGGTGCTTTGGGCTTGGGGGCCATGTTGCTTCCTTTGTTAGCGGTCGATATAGGCTTTGATGATGTCGATGATCAGGGCGATGTCGCAGCGGGCTTCTTCTAGGGGAGTACGCGGCTGCGCACCCTCGGTGATGCAGGCGTGGAAGTGCTTCAGTTCGCGGACGAAGGGGCCTTCCCACGCGATAGCCGGGCGGTGGGTGATGGCCTCGCCGGCCTCGTCGAGGGTCTGAATCTCCAAGGTGGAGAGGATGCCCCGCGAAAAGCCAGTCGGATAAGAGAGCAACACGCGGCGGTCGTCACCGCAGACTTCGAGGGTTTCTTTGAAGTCACGCACGTCCTTTAACTCGACCCAGGTTGCCGCACAGCGCGCGCCGTTGGCATAAGCGAGCATGGTGCTGACGCCCCAGCCTTCGTACCAGATCTCGGTGCTGGAGACTTTTTCGGGCATGCCCATGATGGCGCGCAGGCCGTAGATGTCGTGGATCATGCTGCCGGAGAGGCAGCCAAAGGCAGACTGTACGTCGGCGGGGACTTCGCCGATGGCCTCACGCACGGCGGCAGCGCGGGCCGCACTCGTCTGCTCGACGGCATCAGCGGGTATATCGTCGGTGCGGTGCAGGCGGAAGTGCGCTAGGTGATGCGAGTTGTTGGTGTGTAGATGGTGGATCTGCACGAAGCGGATCGCGGCCATGTCAGCGGCAGCGCGCGCCGCGGCCTCAAAGGCCGGGTCGTACACTTTCATGTAACCAGCTAAGCCAACAGTGCCAGCCGCCTGCCGGGCGGCGATGATCCGGTCGGCTTCTTGCAGGGAGAAACAGATCGGCTTTTCGATGAAGACGTGTTTGCCGGCCTCAAAGGCGGCGACGGCGATCTCGGTCTTGGGATCGGTGTGGCACAGGAGTACGGCGTCAAGGTCGGCAGCGAGCAGCGCGCGCCAGTCGTCGGTGTGGCGCGGCACGTGAAACTCTTCTGCCACGGTCTGCGCCAAGCTCGGCGAGATGTCGCAGACCATCTCGACGGAAAACAGGTCCTTGAGCGCGGTGAGGTTGGGTAGGTGCTGGACTTGGGCGACGGCTCCACAGCCGACGATGCCGATGCGGACGGGAGCCATGTCAACCCACCTTTCCGGCGCGGGGCGTCAAGTCGTTCCACACATCGGCCAGTGCGTGGGCCTGCTTGAAGCTCTGATACACGTCTTGCCACATGGCCTCGCGCAGTTCGGTGGCCTGTGCTTCGTCACCGGCCGCGAGGGCTGCCTTGAGTTGGTCGCTTCTTGCTGCTTGGGCGGTTGCTTGGTCGCTAGCGGCGCGGGCCAAGTCGTCAGCTGCGGCCGTGAATTTGTCGATGAGTTCGTCGATGGGCGTGTCGGTGTCCGTCTCCACGTCGTACGAGTTGGAGGGCTGGAAGCGAGTTGGGTGGCGGGTGCCGTCGGGGTCGCGGCCGGTGTGGGTTGGCTGGATGTGGGGCGTGACCGACAGGTACATGATCATGGGCTCGTCGCCGATGGCCCGCACCTGATGGACCTCATCGGCGAGGGCGACGCAGAGTTGGCCCGCGCATAGCTCCTGTTCACTGCCGGCGATGTGGAAGACGCAGCGGCCTTGCAGGATGAGGAAAATCTCATGGCCGAGGTCGTGGCTGTGCAGGCCGGCCACGTCGCCCGGCTGCATGCGCAGAAAGCGGGAGCGGATATGCGGCGTGACGAGGAGGTTTTTGATGTGTTCCTCTTGGCGAAAGTCGAAAATTTCAAAGGCCATGAATAGGCTCCTTGCAAAAGTTGATGGGGAGGGTAATCAATATATCCAAGTCCAGTGTCTCTAAAAACGTCTATGCAGAAAGCTACTCATCGGATCGGAACAGTTTGTCCGAACTTGTCAAACTTCGACGAATCCCTCCGGCAATCCCTCCCCCTTGACCAACGCTTCCTTCAACGCCCGCGCATGTTGGCAAATCCCCCGATAAGAAAATCCCTTACAATTGCAACTTATGTCGTTTCCCTCTACCTCCAATTCGTAGAACGCCCCCGGCTTCGACGAACTGTCCACTCGGTACAGCGCCCGCTTTGGCCCTGCCAACACCCGCGCCAACACGCGCACTGCCTCGGCCGACGGCAAGCGCGATTTGGCCTCGGACTCGACGGCGGGCTGCGCGGCGACAAAAGCCGTCCCGGCGTCGCGCAAGAGTTTCACCACTTGCTGCTCGTCCATTGCGCCAGTGGGCAGTTCAGGCAGTACCTCCATCACCCGCCGCAACTCATCCATCACGTCGCGCTGGAAATCTTCGGGCAAGGCGTTGCCTTCGACGAGTTGGTCGATCAGCGTCGACTTGGTTTCGAGGACCGTCTTGACGAATTCGTCGATCGTGTTGCTGCCGACCATATAGGTGACGTTGACAGCTTGATTTTGTCCAATGCGGTAGGCTCGGTCCTCGGCCTGCCAATGATTGACCGGCACCCAGTCGAGATCGTTGAAGACCACTTGCCGCGCCGCGGTGAGGTTGAGCCCGACGCCCCCGGCGGTAATCTGCGCGGCCAATATCTGCACGGAGTCGTCCTCCTGAAAGCGGTCGGCTAGTTGTTGCCGCTCGCTAGCGGGCACCTCGCCGGTGATGGCTACGGCCTTTTGGCCAAAGTGCTTGCGCAGCGTGTTGACGGGCGCGAGAAAACACGAGAAGACTAGAACCTTTTCGCCCTGTTCGAGTGCGTTTTCGACGAAGGGGATCGTGCTGCGGACCTTGGCGATGGCCAAGCGATTGCGCGCGGTGGTTAGCTGGCCCATGATCCAGCCCTGTCGCGAGCGGCGCTCGGTCTCGGTTTCGTCGGCTAGCTTGGCTTGGCCTCGGCGCGAGATGGTCTGCAACAGTTCCGTCACGGCCTCGCTCATCTCGCGCGCCACCCGGCTGGCGACCTCCACGTCGAGCCAACTGCGGATCTTGGGCGGTAGGTCGAGGACCTCGGCCTTGGTGCGGCGCAGCATGATGCCGTGCAGTTGCACGGTCAGCTCTTCGATATTGGAGGCTCCGTCGGCGACCCAGCCGTACTCGCCTTTGTACGCGTCGCAATAGCGCTTGGCGAACGAGACGAAGGAACGCCCGAGCGCGTGGCGCGCCAGTTGCAACAAGGGAAAGAGATCGCGCGGTCGGCTCGTTAACGGCGTGCCGGTCAAAAGGTGGATCACCGCCTCGTCGTCGACGGCCTTGACCAAGTCCATGGACAGGCGGTGCCGCTGGCTGCGGTAGTTTTTAAGATAGTGGGCCTCGTCAAAGACTAGGCCACTCCAAGCGTGTTCCGCCAGCGGGTGTTTGGCGAGGATGTCATAGTTGATGACGACCCAGCCGGTATAGCCGGGCTCAGGTGCGGGTGCGGGGCCGACGATGGCGATTTCTGCCGTCGGCAGCACTAGTTCAATCTCTCTCGCCCAGTTGATTTTGACCGCGGCCGGGCAGACGACTAGATAAGGCCCCTCGGGTCGGGCTTGGCGCATGGCGAGCACGGACTGCCGCGTCTTGCCCAGCCCCATGTCGTCGGCGAGGATCGCCCGCTGGCGACCTAACAAAAAGGCAATGCCCTCGACCTGATGGGCATATAGTCCGGCGGCTAGGGCCTCGGCCTGTTGTTCTGCTGTGCTCATAGATGCTCGGCAGCGTGGGCGGTGATGGTCGCCATGCCTTCTTCGGTGGACATGGTTGCTCCTCGTGGTTGGGTTGGTCGTAGGATTTAAGGCGCGGGGATGACCGGGGCAAGTCTTTGCCAACTATCGCGTGGGCAGAAGCTCAGAAAATACCGCTGTGAAACTAGCGGCTTTGATAATGCCGTTGACGCCCTGTAGTTTACAATGCGGAACGGCGGTCGCGTCTCGATTATGGGGCCGGCTGCGGCAAGACGTGGGCGACGAACGAAATCCCGGCAAAGGCGAATGTGACAGAAACCCAACCACAGCGCGGCGTTTCCAAACGGGCGGTTTTTGTCGGTCTGCTCTGCGCTACTGCGATCTCCTTTGGGGAATCCTATGGCACGCTGGTGGTGCGCGGTTCGGCTATGGCCGCGGATTATTCCACTGGTGCCGCCATCTTTCTGTTCTTTTTGCTCACTTTACTGCTCAATCCCCTTGCCCAGCTGCTCACTGGTTCGCGGCTGCACAGCGGCGAGTTGGCGACTATTTACATAATGATGATCGTGGCTTCGGCGATACCCTCTTGGGGTTTCGTTATGAACTTGATCCCGTTTTTAGGGGGGCTGTTTTACTTTGCCACGCCAGAGAACGACTGGGCCAATATCATCCACCCGCACATCAAACCCTGGCTCGTGTCCCAGGACCGCGCGGCGACTTGGAAGCTCTTTGAAGGGGCGGCGCGCGGCGAGCCCGTGCCCTGGGGGCTGTGGCACAAGCCG
>JAPOYQ010000922.1:825-5796 GCA_026706505.1 Gemmatimonadota bacterium | reverse complement strand
CATCATGCCGCAAATCAAGTTCAATGGTAAAAGCCGCCAGCCCAGCGAGAGGATTGGTCCCGACAAACAACGCATCCCCCACCCCGTCGAACTCAATAGCCGGTCCATAGGGGCCTGCGATTACGGCGGGTCGGCCACTCACGTCGAGTTTGTTGTCGCCCAACTGCGCTAAATTATCCAACTCCCATACAATCTGCATAACGTCTCCTATCTAGGCTTCTTCCCCACCTGCACCCCCTGCACCCCAAACACTTCTTCGAGGAAATTCTGCCCCATAAGCTCGTAGCCGGTGGCGTCCGGGTGGAGATTGTCCGGCAGATATTCGGCGAGGCTTTCGTCAAAGAGCTTGAGACCGTCTATGTAATAGATGTTGTCGTCGCCGCGCTTTTTGAACGACTCCACGGCTTCTGCAACCTCGACGCGCATCTGCTCCAGCGTTAGGCCGACCATATTGGGCATGGTCTCGCGGTCGTGGCCCCAAATCGGCGAGCAGACCGCAAACGGGGTATGAGGATGGCCGTCGCGGATGGTGGCAATGGTGCCGAGAACGGCCGGGCGGAAGGCGCGCGGGCCAAGGCTAGCGGCCCCGCGGATGTTGATGCCGATCTTGACCGAGATAAAGTTCGCCGGCAGGTCGCGGATCAGCCGGGCGATGAACGGGTCAGCGTGGCACTGGCCGCCGAAACCCAGCGACGTGAGGTTGAAATCCCGGGCGCGAGCTACCACTCCGGGCCAAGTGGTGGCAGGCGATCCCGCAGTGCGGCAGTGGGTGATGGAGCTGCCATACGTGACCCACTTCAGCCGAGTGTCTTCGCTTTTTTCGCAATGCGCTCCCTCGGGCAATGCAATGTGGCGCACAGCGACGGGCATGGCCGGCGACAACCAAATCTCCACGGATTTCTCGCCCGCCGGCAAGCCCTCAAAGCGGACCTCGGTCGCGCCAGCTACATACGAAGCAGTGGCTGCGATCTGACCTCCGACGCACAGGTCAAAACAGCCATCTTCAGCGAGCGGCTCGCAGCCGACGACCAATTCCTCGGCGTCCGTGGCCAAGCGCACGCGCACGCCCGAAGGCATCTCGGCCCGCCCGGCAAGGCCGCTCTCCCCGGGCGAGTATAGATCTAAATCCCCGTGGGGAATGCGCCAAGGCTTGACCCAGCCCGGCCCCTCTTTGAGTGAGATCACACCGCTCCACGTCAGGCGGGGATCGTTGGCAGCAATGGTCGGCATAGGAGTCCTTTCTGAGTTAGGGCCACTGGTATAGCTTACAGGTAGGTTCCTGTGGCACGGCGGCTGGAGCAATATAGCGGCATGGGCAAAGACGGGGCAACCGGCGAACCGATGATCTGCTCGACGACAACCGCACTTGGTGCGTTTCTAATAATCTATCCGGGAGTCACCCATGTTTAAATTGATCGCTTTTGCCGGCCTGTTCGCCGGCCACGCTGCCCAAGCACAGATCCCCGCTGGCGGCATTCCTTTGACCCAAGGTGACTTTCTCCACTCGGCCTGCGTACCCATACCCAGCGCCGCCAACCGTGCCCGAAGTCAGGTCGTAGAGGTTGAGCACGCATCATTTGACCAAGCCCTGCACATCGAAGTGCTGCACGAGACAGGCGATCCTTGGAGCGTCGAAATTGGCAACCCCACGGCTCTCGCGGTCCAAAAGGGTGATGTCGCCCTGATCCACTTTTGGGCGCGGGGAATCGAGTCGAGCGACGAGACCGGCGAAGTCTATGCCACAGTCTATGCCCAGAAGGCCGCGCCCGATTGGGACAAATCGCTCTACAAGGGGTTCAGTGTGGGGCTTGCTTGGCGCGAGTTCTTTTATCCGTTTGAATTTATCGACGAATACGACGCTGGCGAAGCCGCGATCAACTTCGGCGTTGGCAGCCGTCGCCAGACCATTGAAATCGCCGGCTTTGAAGTCCTTCACTACGGCAGCAACCTATCCGTGGGCGACCTACCCCAGACCCGCTTGACCTACGCCGGCCGCGCCCCTGACGCCGCTTGGCGACAGAGCGCTGAGGAACGCATCAGGCAGCACCGCCAAGGCGGTTTCACGCTGCAAATCGTCGACTCGGCTGGCCAGCCAGTGGCCGATGCCCCAGTCGAAGTCACCATGCAGCGCCACGCCTTCCTCTTTGGCTCGGCTCTGCAGATGTGGCGGCTGACCAGCGAGACAGCCGAAGATCAGACCTATCGCGCCAAGGTCAAAGAGCTCTTCAACGCCGCCGCCAACGAGAACGCCCTCAAATGGCCGCCTTGGGATGGCGACTGGGGCCAGACCCATTTCAGTCGCGCCAAGACGCTGGCCGGCTTTGCCTGGCTCAAAGCCAATAGTTTTCACCGGCGCGGCCACGTTCTTGGTCTGGCCTAGCTGGCGCAATCTCCCCCAAAGCATCCGTGATATGGCCGACCAAGCCGACGCAGCCACAGCTATTCCCCCACTCGTCATTGACCATATAGACGAAATCATCCAAGCCACCGAGGGACTGGTCGAGGAGTGGGACGTCATCAATGAGCCGTACACCAACCACGACCTCATGGATCTCAGCGGCGATCACGTCATGGTCGAGTGGTTCCAAGCCGCCCGCCGCAATCTCCCCACGGCCCCCCTATACCTCAATGACTACAACATCCTCAGCAACAACGGCCAAGATATAGCTCACCAGAACCACTACGAGCAAACCATTCAGTATTTGCTCGATCAAGGTGCCCCCATTACCGGCTTGGGTATGCAAGGGCATTTTGGCGACCAAGTGACGGCTCCTGCAAAACTGCTGGCCCTGCTCGACCGCTTTGGCCGCTTCGGCCTCGACATCAAAATCACCGAATTCGACATCAACACAACCGACCAAGATTTGCTCAATGATTATACCCGCGACTTTATGACTGTCGTCTTCAGTCACCCGGCGGTCGCCGGTTTGCAGTGGTGGGGTTTCTGGGAAAAGGCCCACTGGCGGCCCAACGCCGCCCTGTACAACGCCGACTGGAGTCCTAGACCTCACGCACAGATCTACAAGGATTTGGTTTTTAATCAGTGGTGGACCCGCCAGCAGGGTCGCACGAGCGCCACAGGACAGTTCAGTGGCCGGGGTTTTTACGGCTCCTATCAAGTAGAAGTTCGGCTCGGCGACGAAGTGTTCACCGCGCCTTTTACCCTCGAAGCCGATATGGAAACCGTCACCATCCGCTTAGACGCTGCGACCAATATCCTCAAACCCGCTCGGTTCAATCTCGAATAGAGAGTACCGATTCTCACTCAGCCCGTCCGCGGCCGCACCACAGTTTCGCCGTCGGCTTCCACTAGCGGCCGGTTGTAGATATAGGGGGGTTCGAGCACGGCCTGCTGCGCCTCGGTCAGCTCGCTGACCCATGTAGGCTGGCTAGTCTGATACGTCCCCCCGGCAAAGTGCAAATACTTGGGCGAGTAGCGATAGAGCAGGGAGCGCCGCTCGTGTTCGGCCGTCCACGGAAGCGTGCCGTGCAGGGTCGCCTCGTTGAAGATGACCATGTCACCGGTCTTGCAGGGGACGTTGTACACGACCTCGCGGTGCTCCTTCCAGTGGCAAATTTTTTGCGGCAGCGGGAAGTTGGCCTTGTGACTGCCTGGGATCACGCACAGTCCGCCGTCCCCTTCATTGACGTCGGCGAGCTGGAACTGGCAGACAATCATGCCGCAGCGCATCTGGTCGTTGGCATACGCGTAGTACTGCGCGCCATTGAAGTGGCGGCTGGTCGAGCCGTGGAGGATCAGGCCCTCGGCACCTTTGCCGCCGCAGAGCATGAAGGGCGAGTGGTCCATCTTCCAGCCGCGACCAAAGAGTTCGTCGAGATAGGGGATAAGCTTTTTGTGCGCCAACAGGGTGCGGAAGGGTAGGCAGTGGGGTTTTTCCCATTCGAGCATCCCCGTGAACATGCCGCGCCGCCGGCCCTCGAGCGCGTCGCTGCCGCCGGTATTGTGATTGCCGTCTTCGCCGCGCTTGTCCTCATTGGCGTCAAAGGCTGCATTGAGTGCATCGACTTCGGCAGAAGTGAGGAAGTCGGGGACCTTCAGGAAGCCTTGGAGGTCGAAGAGAAATTTTTCAGTGTCGTTCATCTAATAATACGTCTCCGAGTTGTGGACTGGGTCGTAGCCGACTTCGCGCCGGGGCGTTTCAATGTCAAAGATGTTATAGGTGTTGTCCGAGATTGCAAAGTAATGCGCGCCGCTGGGCAGGTCGCCGGCGCAATGCCGCTGGAAGCAGGCGTGGACTAGGCGGGCGGCGTCCTCTTGGTGGCACCAGACGGCGAAGTAGCCCCGCTCCGCTACGTGGACCTCATTTTCCGCGTTGACGCCGCCCCAGCGCATGGCAACCGCGCTGTGCCCCAAGTCAGCGACCTTTTGCGCCCACTCCTCCACATGGGCTTTTTCGCGTCCGTAGTCGTTGATTGGGTGCGCGGGCACGGCCGCGGCAATCCGCTCGGGCCAATCGGTGATCTGGTCGAACTGCCGCTCGGCCAAGGTCCAATAGAAGCCCGGCTGGTTAAAGTCGTACAGCCCATCCACCGCGTGCACCGAACTGGAGCCGACGATCATCGGCGGCTCGTCTTGAGCCAACACCGCTTCAAATACCAAGTCGGTCATCCGGTTCATGGCCGCCAAGCCGCCGCCGCGGGCCAGATAGACGACCAAGTCGCACCCGGGGATCAGCGCGCGAAATTCATCCGGCGACTCCGTAATATCGAGCTCGATAAAATCCCCTCCGGCATCCGGCTCGGTTGCCTTGTCCGGCGCGCCGGGCAAATCCACGGAGATCATGCGGTAGCGCGGGTCGAGTCGCGGCATATAGGCCCGCAAGCCCGAGCCAATCGTGCCGCGCCCGCCGATGAGCAAAACCTTGTATTCTGACGCCACTATATCTCCTTTCGCGTTGAGATGAAAATTAGCTGGCTTGGTAAATACGTGCAACGGCGCGTTGCAGCCGA
>JAPOYQ010000922.1:0-815 GCA_026706505.1 Gemmatimonadota bacterium | reverse complement strand
GTAGCTGCTTGATGGCCGTCTTTGTCAGGTTGTGATAAGTGCAGGCCCTGCGACAAAAAATAGCGGATCGTGAAAGATGACAGGATTGGCGCAAACAGCAGCCGATGCGGCGGACCCGGCATTTGCGGCGGTCGTCCCAACCTGGGAGGAGCTGGCCAAGGTGGGCTTTGAATCGCTCTCATCCTACCAGAACTGGTGTCGGCTCAGCGGCATGGACGACGGCCTAGATCGGGAGCAGCCCGCTAACTGGCTGGAGTGCCACTTGGCCGAGGCACTAGCGCCTAAGCGCCCGCTGACGGAAAAACGCCGGCAGACCCTGGAGCAACTCGCCGGCGGCGAGCTCCCCTTGAAGGCCTTCGTCGTAGAATGGCTCGGAAAAGACGCGGAGGTACACAAGGCGTTCCGACGCCTGATTCTGCACGTCGATAGCTTCATCAATGTGATAACTGCCAAGAGCATCTATAAGCCGGGTCATTACCGACACCTTACCCATAGTCTTTTGGCCTTGGCCCATCACCACCGCCGCTGGATTCGCCCCTTAGAGGAGTGGCGCTGCGTCTCCCCCAAAGACGGCCATCCCCGGCGCAGCGATCAAGTCTTCTCACTGGCGTGCCATTTGTTGGCGCGTTACCCAGTGCCCAATGCCATGGTCGCGGCTTGGTTCGAGGGCGTCGAGGAGCAGGGTTTGCGGCAACAGGAGTGGTTTATGCACATGGCCTCTGGCGGTAGTATCCGCGACCTAGACGCGCCCATCAAACTGACGCGGCGCATGGCCCATCTCTTTCAGCGCTCGCCTCAGCTAGGCAACATCGAAA
>JAPOYQ010000815.1 GCA_026706505.1 Gemmatimonadota bacterium | reverse complement strand
GTCGATCCCGTTCCAGTTCAGGTTGTCGAAGGGGGTCAGCATGTACTCGGCCCGGAAGAAACCCTCCCCGCCTTCATCGGCGGTCTGGGAGTTAGCGAACTGCCCATAGGGCGGCTCAGTAATCCACTGGGCTTTGCCCCAGTGGTTGAGGCCCGGGCCACCTTGGTTGAACCCATAGTTCTGGGCGTGGGCTCCGTGCAGCAGATCCTTCTGATCTTGGTCTTCCACGTCGGGCCACACATTGAACATGCCGCCGCTGTGGTCCGCGTCGAACACCATCTCCATAGGCTCCCAGCCGGTGACGACCCAGATGGCGTCGTCGAACCGATCCTCCATGACGTAGAGCTTGTTGGTATTGGGATTCCAGCCGACGATGGCCCGCAGCGCTAGGTCGGTGGCGTCCCACGCGGTGCCTACGCCTCTCACGGTCTCGGTTAGCTGCTCGTGGTTGATCCAGTAGGCATCGGGAATGACGTCCCACTCGACGAGGTTGCCGTCAACAGTGGGAATGTTGGCGTCTGGGAATTGCACGGCTACAAACACCACATCTACGGGCAGATGTGCCCAACACGGGGTGGCCATGAGCGCGATGGCGAAAATCAGGACGAGCTTTTTCATTGCTTTACTCCATTGGAAAGAGGTTGGAAAACCTATAACTTCTCTGCATGTGCTTTTGCTATGACCTTACATTGTACGGAATTTATTTCTCACTTGTCAAAAAAATAAAAACCTAGCCCGATAAATAAATATGCAAAAATTTGCGCCATTTTTGGACTATCACTCCCGCGTTTTGCCGGTTGCGCCGTTGTCGTTTCTGCGCTGGCTACTCTGCCCTCTTGTTGTTCTTGTTGCCTGTGAATCGCCAGAGCCAGATGACAGGCCGCTGGCCCAAGTCGGCACTGAGCTGATTACCGAGCGGGACTATCGCAGTTTTGTCGCCGGCCTGCCCGAGTGGACCAAGAGCGCGGCCGAGGGCAGCGACCAAGTGCGCGACTACCTGCAATCCCTCGTCGATCGCGCCCTCATCTTGCACACAGCGCGAGAGCAGAAGGTGGAACAGAGTGCAGGTGTGCAAAAAAACATGGAAGTGGCCTTGCGGCTGAAAGTGGGTCAGGCGATGGAGCAGCGCTACATCCGGCCCGCCGTTTCGGTCAGCGAAGAAGAGCTGCGGCGAGAATTCGCAGCACAGGATTGGGAGCGACAACTCAAGATCGCCCACATTTTCACACGGACGCAGGCGCGGGCTGAAGCAGCCCTAGCCGCCCTGCAAGCGGGTCGAGCCTTTGCAGAAGTGGCGCACGAGTTTTCGCAAAACCGCACCTCTGCGGCGCACGGCGGGGAAAAGCCTTACTATTACAGCCGCATCAATGCCATTCCGGCCGTGCGCGACTCCTTGTTCAGCTTGCCCAAAGGCGCAATATCCGCGATCCTCCCCGTTCCCAAAGGGTACGAGATTTTCAAGATTCTCGACGAGCGCATAGCTTCCTATGAGCAAATGCGGCCGCAAGTCCTCAAGGCCGTTATGAGGGAGCGGTTGCAGGCGCGGCGGCGGGCGTACATCGATTCGCTCGCCGAGCAGTTCCAATGGCAGGAAGTTGCGGAAAGCATGGACCGGCTCACGCGCATCCTGCACAGCGGCGCGCAAGAAGACGATAAGAAGGTATTCTACCTCTCGGAGGCAGACGCCGCAGCCGCGCTGTACACGTACCGGGGTGGCGCGATCAGCTTGGGAGAAGCCGTGAACCGCTCGCAGTTCATCCGCCAAGGGCGGTATGTAGAAGACAGCCTGAAGGTGGCATCCTACTTGGAGCGCGACGTGAAGGTGCCGCATCTTCTCCTGCTGCAAGGGCGCGCCTTGGGAATCAATCAGGAGCCTGCAATCGCCGACTGGCTCGCGCGCAAAAAGGAAGAAATCCTCATCCGCGAAATGCGGCGTCTCGCCACGGCGGACCAGAAGCCGGTGACCGAGCAAGAGATGCGCGCTCACTACGAAGCTCACCCGAGGAGTTACCAGACTTCTTCCATGGTAGAGGTAGTGGAAATACAGGTCGAGGAAGAGGTCCAAGCGCGGGAATTGCTATCCCAGATACGCGCCGACCGGCAGCGGGCTACGCCGCTGATCGCTCTCCTTGCCGAAATAATAAAGAACGGGCGCGAGGTGAGTACATTGCAGAACCTCAACGACGAACTCGCGGTATATGGGTGGCTCAAACAGCGTCTAAGCGACCCGCTGGGCGCGGCGCAAGTCGCCGAGGAAATTGCAAACGCGACCGGACCGGCAGACCTCGCCGAGACCTACATCGCGCGTCAACTCGCGACCGTCCACAGCGTGCGTCACGGCAGCCGCGAGGTCGCGGGCCTCTATCAGCTCTATTGGCACGAGACGACGAGCTTTGGCCCCCTAGTCAAAGGGGCCATGGAGGCCGAGATCGGCGCGCTCATCGGTCCGGTAGAACACCACGGCCTGTACTCGATCGCCAAAATCGCGGGGCGTGCCGCTGCGGGGCGGCAGCCCTTTGCGGAAGTGCAAAAGCGCATCGGGCACACCTTGCGGCGCAACCGCGAGAACGAATTGTTCGGGCAGTGGCTGCAAGCGCTGCGCGCCGACGCCGCAAACGAAGTGATCTTCTTCGACGACAACATCGAAGCACTGGGGCAGGACGCGCCGTGATCCAACGCGAACTTCGCAAGCTGATCGCGCCCCTGCTCGGGCCGGCGCTCGTGCTGCACATCGCCTTCTTTGTGTTGCCGGTGTGCAATGCCTTCTACTATTCGCTGACTTCTTGGTCGGGCGTATCGCCGGAAAAGGAGTACATCGGCCTCGCCAATTTTGTGCGCGCCTTTGGCGACCACACCTTTCTCACGGCCCTAGAGAATGTCTTTTTGTTCGGCATCCTCGGGTTCTTAGTCGTCTTTCCGCTGAGCCTGCTGTTCGCGGTGATTCTCTCCAAAAAGCCGCCCTTTGCGGGATTTCTCAAATTCGTCGTCTTTGCCCCCACCCTGCTTTCTGTCGTGGTCACCGCCGTGCTGTG
This sequence comes from Gemmatimonadota bacterium, assembly GCA_026706505.1. The sequence continues at coordinate 2,766 of JAPOYQ010000815.1, read as the reverse complement.
GGGCAGCATCTACAACCCGGTCATCGGCCTGCTCAACGAAACCCTGCGTAGCGTCGGGCTAGACGCGCTCACCCGTCCCTGGTTGGGCAGCCGCCACAACGCCCTGCCAGCCATTGCCGTCGCCATGATCTGGCAGGGACTGGGCACCTACGTGATCCTATTTTTGGCGGGCTTGCAAAAGATCCCGCTCAGTTTTTACGAGTCCGCCGAGCTGGATGGGGCCAATGCTTGGCAGCAATTTTGGCACGTGACCCTGCCGCTGCTGTGGGACGTCGTGCAGATTCTGGTAATTTTCTGGATCATCGGTGCCTTTCAGGCTTTTGCCCTCATCTTCGTCATAACGCGCGGCTATCCCAACGTCATCGAGGTGCTGGGGACCTACATCTATTGGGCCGGCTTTCAGGGACAGAGCATCGGCTATGCCTCGGCCATGGGGGTCGTCATGTTCTTCTTCGTATTGGCGTTTAGCCTCGCGGTCAATCGCCTGATGCGCCGCGAGAGCGTGGAATACTAAAGATGCGCCGCTTGCCCAAACTGCTGGCCATTCTGTTCATGGGGGGCTATTGCCTGAGTTCCCTAATCGCCCTCTTCTGGGTGTCCTATACCTCCTTTAAGACCAATCCCGAGTTCTTCGCCAGCACCTGGTCCTTGCCAGCCGAATTGCGTTGGAGCAATTACGCGTACGCTTGGGACAACGCCGAAATTGGCCGCTACTTTTTTAACACGGCCTACATCACCGCGCTCGCTACGAGTGGCACTCTACTGGTATCGGCCATGGCGGCATATGTCCTATCGCGGGTGGCCTTCCGGTTCAGTCGATTCACCTTCTATCTCTTTCTGTCGGCCATGATGGTGCCGCCCATGCTGTACCTCTTCCCGCTCTTTGTACAGATGCGGCACTTGCACCTGACCAACAGCCACTTTGGTTTGATCGTGCTCTACATCGCCACCGGACTGCCTTTTTCTATCTTTGTCCTGACGGGTTTTTTTCGCACCCTGCCGACCGAAATGGAAGAGGCCGCGCTGATCGACGGAGCCTCGCCGTGGCGGACCTTCTGGACGATCGCGCTGCCCCTCGCCAAGCCCGGGCTAATCGCGGTCTCCATTTTCAACTGCATCAACTACTGGAACGAGTTCTTCTGGTCGCTCATCCTCCTCCGCACCGGCAAGCTTTACACGTTGGCTCGCGGCCTGCAAACCCTGTTCTGGAACATGTCAACCGAATCGCGTTGGACCGAGTTATTTGCCGGTCTGGTAATCGTCATGCTGCCCCTGATCGTGGTGTTCATCCTGTTGCAGAACCGCATAACAGAGGGCCTGACCGTCGGCGCATTAAAGGGCTAATCGTGGAGCGCAGGGACTTTCTCAAATACATGGCAGCTTCGGCCCTCGCCGGTGGATGTGGCCGCTACCTGCCCGGGGAAAACGTGCTGGAGATCGCCAACCTCCAGCCGCCCGCGGCTCAAGTGCCGATCAATCAGCTCATGTGGCGGGCTATAGAGCGCTTCCGCGAGACGCACCCGGATGTCCAAGTCGAGCCAGCCAGCGGCGGCGGAGGCGGCTATCAAGAATTAATGATCCGCGTCATGGAGGGACACCCGCCGGACATCATGTCCTTTGCCACGGCCGAGACCGGCCTGACTTACGCTTACGTCGAACAGGGGCACGTCCTCGATATAACCGAGTACCTCCATCAGCCCTCTTGGGATACGCCGGACAAAACTTGGCTGGAGACCCTCGACCCGCTCTACCGAGGGCCACTGAGGTACAAAGGCCGCTTTTACGCCATCCCCCAAAACGTGATTTCCCTCCAGGTGTATTGCAACGCCGACCTGTACCAACGCGCCGGTGCCGATCTCAATCCGCAGACCTGGGACCACTTTCTCGACAACTGCGAGCGCCTCAAACGCGCCGGTATAGTCCCCATTACCCAAGACGGCATCCACTGGTACACGAGTTGGTGGTTCGATCACTTAGCCCAGCGCATCCTCGGCGCCGACAAGGTGCGCCAGGCCTTCCGCGATCCCCAGCGCCGGACCCCATGGACCGAACCCGGGTTTCTCCAAGCCGCCCGCATGATCGAACAGATGCTGAATCGAGGGTATTTCGCGGAGGGGTTTGCTGGTCTCAATCACATTGAGTCCGAGCTTTTGTTTTGGCAGAGACGAGCGGCGACCGTCTTCGTCGGCAGTTGGTTTACCAGTGGTCGTACCGCAGTAATCGGGAAGGACTTTCCCTTGTACGCCTTTCGCTTTCCCGCAGTCCAAGGCGGGCGCGGGAATCCACGCGACTTGATCGGCACGGTCAACACCCAGAGCATCCCCGCTCTGGCCCGCCAGCCCGAGCGGGCAGCAGAATTTCTGCGCTTGGTCAACAGCCGCTGGTTCCAAGAGCAGATGGTGCAACAGGCCCAAATGATCAGTCCGCTTACAGGCATGCCGCTGCCCGGCATCCAACAAGGCTTAGATCAGATCCTCGCCGAGACCGAGCAGTTCTACTCATTTTCCTTTGGGCTAGAAGGAGCACATCCGTTCTTGTATCGCCAATACTGGAATGAGTGGAATCAGTTCATGGTGGCACGCGAGCTATCGGCCCCCCAACTCGTAGAAAACCTCGAAAACATCTTTACTCGTTATTACGGACACATCGCGGCCTAGTAGGCCACACCGACGATGCACCATCACGGCGGTCATGCCGGTCGGGTATCGAATTTGAGACTGAGCGGCCTCGACCGCGTGGCGCCGCGCCGGCGCCTCGGCATCGCCG
>JAPOYQ010000483.1 GCA_026706505.1 Gemmatimonadota bacterium | reverse complement strand
CGCCGTCGGGCGTGATCTGCATATTGGCCCGCGGCCCGTGCTCGTCAAAAGTGCCGATGCGGCGGATGAACTCCTTTTGGGCACCGTAGCGCCACAGTTCCAGTTCGTACTCGACCACCCCGTGCACCCGGAATTCGGCCCGTTCCCCGCCGCGCACGCATTTGGGCCACATGTAGCCCAACAGCCCGTCCGACAACAAGCGAAACTGGTATGGCTGATCTTGCCGCACCTCCATGTGCACGATCTTTGAACCGTGGCCCGGCCCGCCCAAGACGACCTCGTACTCCCCAGGTCCGATATCCGCGTACACTGCGCCCGAAATGGTCGAGCGCGCCGTTGCAACCCGGCCGGCGCGGCGAAACTCAAACAGCATATCGGGCAAGGCGACATAGCGTTCATTGCTGACGTATCCGACGAGCATGTCCGTCCTTTCAATTGAGTGTGAAGTCGGCTTCGTGCTTCTGATTCAATACTGGTATGTGCCCCGGAAAGTTCGCCAATTAAATTTAGCATAACCCGCCCAAGCTCCGGGATCAAGACATCACAGGGCAGGCCGAGGACTGACATGCACGGGAGACTTTGGGAACCGCGTCATCCCGCAAGTGTCAACCTTAAAGTGTCAACCTTAAAAAGAGGAGAGTACCATGTCCAAAACGGCTGTTATTTCAGGGGTCGGCTCTGGTTTAGGTGCCGCGCTGGTGAGGAAGTTTGCAAGCGAAGGCTACCAAGTAGGGTTGCTGGCCCGGTCTTCTAATTATATCGAGGGACTGGCCGAAGAACTGCTGCAAGAGGATGTGAAGGCCCTTGCCGTACCCACAGATATCACTGACCCCCGACAGGTGACCCGGAGCTTTGCCCAAGTGCGCGAGGAACTGGGCCCGGTCGATGTCCTGATCAACCACGCCGGCAACGCCTCTTGGAAAGGCTTCCACGAACTGACCTTGGATGAGTTTGAACAATCCTGGCGCGTGTGTGCCTACGGCTCCTTTCTGTGCGCGAGGGAAGTGGTCGGCGATATGCTATCTGTGGGCCGCGGCACCATCCTCTTCACCGGAGCCACCTCGTCCATTCGGGGCCGGGCCGGTGCCCTTGCCTTCAGTAGCGCCAAGTTTGCGGTGCGCGGTCTAGCTTGGGCATTGGCCCGTGAGCTGTGGCCCGAGGGCATTCACGTGGCCCACGTTATCATAGACGGGGTGCTGGATACCCCCTTGGTGCGTGAGGGAGGGCATGTCGAGGAGGGCGAACCTCTCCTAAATATCGACGCCGTGGCCGCCGCCTATTGGACTCTGGTGCAACAGGACAAAGGCGCTTGGGGTTTCGAGATTGATTTGCGGCCTCACGACGAGGGGTTCTTCGAGTGAAGGTTTCTCAATTCCAATCGAGTGCTAAACCCGTTGTTAGGCTAAAATCGCTCCCATCCACTCCATGGAGCGGATCGCTATCGCGCTGAAATGCCACGGACGTAGTCGAGGATAGCGCTTCGGTGATCGACACTTTCAAGACCACGTCCCACAAAACGCGATAGTCGTCGAATTGCCGCACCGCGGGCTGCACGTAGGCCGTTCCCGCTAGCTGAGTCGTTTCACCGAGCTTGATATCCGCCGACAAGTAGTTGCTCCAGCGGACAAGAGAAGTCCGAGCCGCATGGTCGTCTGCTGGTGTGAGTTCATTTCGCTCGTGTTCGAACATAAGCGACGAGCCTAGCCAAAAAGACGACTCGCCCGGGGCGATGAGAGCCAAACGGATGCCGCTGCCGACAAGGCCGCGAAAATCCAAGCGTCGGGATTGGTCGTAATTGACTTGTCCGAAGGCTTCGCCATGCAGCCGCGAGCCCAAGGCGCGGACGTAGCGCAGATGCGCCAGCGCTTCATTGGAAAAGCGCTCCTTACCCTCCCAGCCGAGGTCGCCTGAGCCGATAAAAATGAATGTGTCCTCGCTGCGACCGTAACTGAGGGAAAGCTCGGGACCGCATTCGAATAATTCGACATTGCCGGCCCGCAACGTCAGGTCAATCGCCACGGAACCGAAAAAACCCGCTTGATGGTCCCGGCGTAGGCTTTCGATATCGACTTGCGCCCACAGGGGATTCGCCAGCCAGACCAAGGCCGCTAGCCAGAGGCAACAAGGTTGGGTATTAAAGCGCACGCTAAAAGTGCTAGTTTGAGAAGATTCGATGAGGCGCTTGCGACCGGTGCGGCGATAGAACGCGTAATTCTATCTCGCGATTGCGCGTCATTCGGCGGCTCCTCATGACAGCCCCCGCTCGGGATCGACGTCCACCGAGTAGTCGACGCCCGCAAAGCCAAAGCCGAAAAGTCCCAGAAACTCGGAGCGGTAGCTTTCGATATCCGACAGTACTTCGAGGTTTTCAGTGTTGACTTGCTCCCACAGCTCAGCGACTTCCCGCTGCACGTCTTCGCGCATCTCGCGGTCGTCGATGCGGATGCGCCCTTCGGCGTCGGTGGCGGCATCTGCATAGAGGCAATCGGCGAAGAGCCGGTGCATCTGCTCGATGCAGCTTTCGTGGCAGTCTTTTTCCTTCATCACCTTGTACAGTAGCGAGATGTAGAGCGGTACGACGGGGATAGCGGCGCTCGATTGGGTCACCATGGCCTTGTTGACGGAGATGTGGGCACTGCCGCTTCTCGCTTGCAGATATTCGTCGAGGGCCTTGGCCGTGTTTTCCAGATGATTCTTGGCGTGGCCGATGGTCCCGTCGCGATAGACCGGGTGGGTAACTTCAGGGCCGATATAGGTATAAGCGATCGTGCGAACGCCGTCGGCGAGCACGCCCGCTTCATCGAGCGCTTCGATCCACATCTGCCAGTCTTCCCCACCCATGACTGCGATGGTGTGGGCGATCTCTTCTTCGTTCGCCGGGTCGATGGCGATGTCGGAAACCTCGCCGGTCTGGACGTGGACGGTCTTGTTGGTGTAGGTGCCGCCGAGGGGCTTGAGGACGGAGTTGAAATTTTCGCCAATGCGCGGATGCGTACGCCGCGGCGAAGCTAAGCTGTAAACGACCAAATCGACTTCTTGCAGGTCCTCGCGGATGGCGGCGATGGTCTCGTCCTTAATCTCGTCGGAGAAGGCATCGCCGTTGATGCTGCGGGCGTAATAGCCTGCGTTGCGCGCCGCCTCGTGAAAGGCCGCGGTATTGTACCACCCGGCCGTTGCGGTGCGTTTGCCAGCCGCGGGCCGCTCGAAGAAGACTCCGAGCGTGGCCGCACCTGAGCCAAAGCAGGTGGAGATGCGCGACGCCAGCCCGTAGCCGGTCGAAGCGCCGACGACGAGAACTTTCTTTGGGCCGTCGAAGGAGGGTTGGCGTTTGACCCAATCGATTTGGTCTTGGACGGCGCGAGCGCAGCCGTCGGGATGAGCCGTAGTGCAGATAAAGCCGCGAACTTTGGGTTGGATGATCATAGGATTCCCTTGGGTTGAGATTAAGGCAAACCGTTGAATAATGGGTCGCGCTGCGGTCGGGCGCAAATGGTCCGCTTGGCTAACCTGTTTCGGCGGAATAGTTTAGTGATTGCTCCGTCAGCTAAAGCAGACGGCTTCTTGGGCGGTTAGCCCTGAGACTGCAACCCCAATCTCAATATATTTTTGGCGGCGTTTTCGTCTCGGTCGAGGTTTAAACCACAGCAAGGACATATATGCCTACGTTGAGACAATGCTTTTCTGAGACGATGTCCACACTGGGAGCAATCCTGCGAGGTATAGGCCGGGTTTACCGCGACCAGCGTCCTACCAGCCTCTTCCGCTTTGTAGGACAGGACTTGCCTAAACTGCGACCATGCCGCATCGTGAATGGATTTAGCAAGGCACCTGTTATGCACCATACCATTGATAGTCAGGTCCTCGACGGAGATCAAGCCATAGCGGCTGACCAGCCGACGAGCCAACTGGTGAGCAAAGTCATGCCGCCGAAAGCGTATGCGCTCATGCACTCGGGCGACGACCTTGCGTGCTTTAACGCGGGCTGGCGTGCCCTTGGCGGCCTTATCCAGCTTTCGTTGCGCTTTGGCCAGCTCGTCCTCGTCTTGGCGGAAGAAGCGCGGGTTGTCTATCTGTTGACCGTTGGACAGGGTGGCAAATCTCGCCAAGCCTACGTCGATGCCCACCGCTTCGGTGCTATCAGGCATCGGTTGGGACTCCACCGCACAGACGATGGTGGCATACCACTTGCCGGTAGCACTGCGGCGCACCGTGCAGGTCTTAGGTGTTCCGGCAAACGGACCATGTTGCTTGATCGAGACGTTGCCGATCTTGCCAAGACGGAGCCCACTTTCCTTGAGCGTGAATCCACCTACCTGCGGGTAGGTGAGGCTGTCGTATCGCCCCAAGCCCTTGAAGCGAGGAAAGCCCGGCTTGTCCCCCGCCTTGCAACGACGGAAGAATGCCTTGAACGCCAGATCAACCCGTATTGCCACATTCTGTAACACCTGAGAATGTACCTGAGTAAGAGATGGGCGATCTTCTTTGAGGAAGGGAAGCCGCTTGCATTGGTCATAGCACGTCAACGACTCACCTCGGTCTTGATAGGCTTGGATGCGGTCTGCCAGAAAATGGTTATACAGCATACGGCATTCCTCAAGATGGGTCGTCAGAACACCCGCCTGTTTACGCGTCGGATACAGGCGATATTTGAAAGCCTTAAGCATATCATAAATACCTGCTTAATGAGAAGCCGTGTCAATACGTTTCTCGCTCAAGGGGCAAAAAGCCCCATCACGCAAAACGCGCCTTATATCTGCCAGCTAAAGCAGGCCGTCTTACGGAGACTTTGATAAAGGGGCAACTACCAGACTCAGCCATTGCACAAGAAGGCGAACACGAATATGGGGATTATACCTTAGGGAGGAATTGATTTGGCGGAACGACCGAATTTTGTCTGGATAAATACGCACGATGTGAGTGCGAGGAACTTAGGGTGTTATGGCGATGACTATGCCACAACCCCTCATCTCGATAAGCTGGCTGAAGAAGGCGTTCGCTATGCGAATGCTTTTGCCTGTGGGCCTATTTGTTCACCCGCGCGCACAAGTATTTTTACCGGCATGCATCAAACAACTGTGGGTACGCATCATCATCGAAGTTTTGCCAGACGTCCTGACTTTGTGCAAATGTTGCCGCATTATCTGATGGCAGAAGGGTATAACTGCTCGGCGATCGATACCGATTTGAACACAGACATTGATCCTGACGAATGGGCGGCGTATCAGAGCAATGATGCGCTTTTGGGGCGGGCGGATGAGAAGCCTTTTTTTGCAGTTTATAGTTTTGGTGAATCCCACGCCAGTGTATTTAAGCTAACACCAGAGCAAGCGCGAGAACAGCGGTCGAGCTTGTTGACGGATGAAGAATTGCACGATCCCGACAATGCGCCACTTCCCGTTTTTATGCCTGATACGCCGCTTGCCAGAGAGCGCACCGCTCTTTTTTACGATGGCTTGATGCAGGTTGATCGGCACGTGGGTGAAGTGATAGGACGGTTGGGATCTGCGGGTGTGCTGGACAATGCGATTGTTTTCTTTTGGTCTGATCACGGCACAGGTTTTCCGAGGGGCAAGACGCACGTTTACGAAGATGGTTTGCGGGTGCCGTTGATTATTCGCTTTCCCGCGAAATACCAACACTTGGCACCAGGCTCTCCAGGAACGGTGGTGGATGATCTGGTAATGACGATGGACATGGGCGCATCTGTTTTGAGCATGATGGATGTGCAGACTCCCGAACACTTTCAAGGACGAGCCTTTCTGGGTAAGCAAAAAGAACCGCATCGCGATTATGTCTGTGGAGCGCGG
>JAPOYQ010000671.1 GCA_026706505.1 Gemmatimonadota bacterium | reverse complement strand
CAATGCGTGCAGCACGCCACTAGCGAGCTAATCAACTGGCTTACCGAGGACTACGGCCTCTCTGAGCTGAGTGCCCACGCGCTCTTGGGGCAGTGTGTGGAATACGATATGGGGAACGTGTACGACCCGGCCTATACGATGGTCTGCAAGGTCGCCAAGTCGCTGCTCTCGGCTATGGGAGCCGAGCGCTCATAGGTCGGCGATGGAGTCGAGACCCTCGGGCTGCGGCAGGACGTAGCGGACGGGCTGGATGGTGCCGTCGCGGCGGCGCACCTGTTCGACTCGCTTGCACTTGATGACGGAGTGCTCGATGAACAAGTCGTCGTCGATTTGGCAGCCGTAGAGGTAGCTGGTGCCTTTGATGGTTACGCGCTCGCCCACGCGCATGGGGTGCTCGTCGCTGCCAGTCATGAGCACGCCAGACTCGATGCGGCTGTGCGGGCCAATCCGCAGGTTGCCCTTGAGGATATTGCGGCTGAGCACTTCGACCTCGTCGTCAAGAGCGAGAGTTTGACCAGGGTACGTGCTTAGTTCGACGCCGACGCCAATTTGTACACCCTCACCTAGTACTACATGACCGCTCAGATGGCTTCGGTCCCCGATGGTGACTCGCCGGTTGAGCTGGACCTCGGGGCCGATGTAGGTGCCCTTGCCGATGACGATGTCCAAGGGGCCGCACTCCGCGTCCATGTTGAGGATCTGCTCGATGATCTCGTCGGCGATGAAGAAGTCTTCCTCGTCGGCGATGGTGATGGTGTCCTTGAGTTTGTCGTAGGCCCAGCGGCGGGCTATGGCCTCCATCTGACGCCAGACGCTTTTGACGTTGAAGGCGAGGAGTTCCTCTTCGCTGTCGACCGTGGCGGCCCGTACCACGAGCTGGTGCTGATTGAAAATTTGCACCAAATCGGTCAGCAGCAATTCGCCTTGGGCATTGTCGGTGTCGAGATGCTGGATGTAGGTCCGCAGCGCGTGTTCTCTGAAGGCGACGACGCCGGTGTTGATCTCGCGCGTTTCCAGCAGTTCTTGGCGCGTGAAGGCATAGGTGCGGCCGTTGAAATCGGCTTCGTAGGGCGTTGCTGCGTCGAGGCTGAGGATGTCCTTGTGCTCCCTGATTTCAATGACTTTGTCGCAGTCTTCACCCGCTGGCTGTCCCGCCGCATCGGTGGCTGGCACGCGCACGATGCGGCCATAGGAGTTGGTCTCGGCCGAGCCGCTGTATAGGCCGGTGAGCACCATCATGTCGCAGTCGGCGTTTTCAAAGCTGGCGCGGAATTGGGCGACGACCTGCCCGGTCAACAGCCCCATGTCCCCTAAAAAGATGTACACGTCGCGGTCGGTCGCCGTTGCGGGAAAGGCTTGGAGACCAACGCGTACGGCATCGCCGGTTCCAGCTGGCTGGCCGAGGACCGGGTTTTCTTGATACGCGAAAAGACGCCCCGGTTGGGGGCCGGCCGCGCGGGCGACGTCTATGCCCTTGATGCCCACGACGATGACCTGATTGGGGCTGTCGAGGCCCTCTTGCACGGCGCGGGCCACGCGCACGGCCGTTGGCTGGCCCCAAATTTCGTGCAGCATCTTGGAGGTCTCCGAGCGGATGCGCATGCCGTGGCCAGCCGCCAACACGATGCCGATGCGGTGGATGTCGTCTAGGATTGGCGAGTTGATTTCTGCGAGTAGGTCGTGCATTGAGCCTCTTTCTTCTAATTCTGTAGGGGCGACCGGCCGGTCGCCCCTACAGAACGCAATGGTCGTGCGTCGGGTTCCTTCCCTCTAATTCTCTAGGCCGGCGATATCCTCGCCTAGGGCCGTGCGCATGAGCAACTCCTGCATGCTGTGGCCCGGGGTGCCGCACTCGGGTTGGCGGCGGACGTACGTGCCGTCTGGGCTCATCTGCCGAGATTTGGCGCGATCGGCGAGCGCGAATGCGAGCAGCTCGCGATAGATGCGTCGCTTCAGGCCCTGGTCCAAGATGGGGAAGACGACTTCGACCCGGCTGCGCAGGTTGCGATTCATCCAGTCCGCGCTGCCGACCAGACTTCTTCGTCGCCGCCGTTGGCAAAGTAAAAGACCCGGCTGTGCTCTAAGAAGCGGCCAATGATGCTGTACACGCGGATGTTCTCGCTGATGCCGTCGAGGCCGGCGCGCAAGCAGCAGATGCCGCGCACGATCAGATCAATCTCGACGCCGGCCTGCGAGGCCGCATACAGGGCGTCGATGATTGCCGGATCCATAAGGCCGTTCATCTTGGCGATGATAGCGGCCGGCCGACCGGCGCGGGCGTGTTCGCTCTCGCGCTCGATGCGGTCGAGCATGCCCTGCATCAGCCCAGAGGGTGCGACTAGCAGTTTTTCGAATTGACTGATGCGGCTGTGGGCAGTGAGCATATTGAAGACTTCGGCTACCTCCGAGGTGATCGTTGGCTCGGCAGTAATCAGCCCCAGATCCGTGTAGAGCCGCGCAGTGGTGTGATTGTAATTGCCGGTGCCCAAGTGAGCGTAGCGGCGCAGGCGGTCTTGATCGCGGCGCACCAGCATGGAGAGCTTGCAATGGGTCTTCAGGCCCATGATGCCATAGATCACGTGGATACCGCTGTCTTCGAGGCGCTTGGCCCACTCGATGTTGGCTGCTTCGTCGCCGCGGGCCTTTAGTTCGACGAGCACGGTCACTTCTTTGCGGCGCTCGGCTGCGTCGATGAGCGCCTGTCCTACCTCTGAATCGTCGCCCGTGCGGTAGATGGTTTGTTTGATGGCCAGCACTTTGGGGTCGTTGGCTGCCATGCGGATGAAGTCGGTAACCGTGGCAAACGACTCGTAGGGGTGGTGCAGGAGGATGTCGCCAGCGCGGATGGAGGCAAAGAAGGTCTCCGGCTCTTGGGGTAGGTCGCGCTCGACCGGCGCGAAGGGAGCGTCTTTGAGCGCGGGGCGCGGGACGAGGCCGTACAGGGTCATGACTCGGTGGAGATTGACCGGCCCAGCGGCTCTAAATACAAGGCTGTCGTCGAGGCCAAACTGCTGTTGCAAAAGCGATACTAACTGATCGGGCGCGCCCGCGGCAATCTCCAGCCGCACGGCGTCGGCTTGGCTCTGCTTGCTCACCTGCTCCTCGATTTCTTCCAGCAAGTTGTCGGCGTCTTCTTCATTGACATACAGCTCGCTATTGCGCGTGATGCGGAAGGGAGCCGACCCGAGCACCTGATAGCCGCGGAAAAGCTCGCTGGCCTGTAAATCCATGATCCCGGCCAGCGTCACAAAGTGCAGTTCGTCGTCTTGGCTCGGCATGCGCAAGATGCGCGGCAATACCCGAGGCACGGTTGCCACCCCCATCATGGCCTGACCTTGTCCTTCGAGGAGGGCACCGATGCACAGGGCTTTGTTGAGGACGCGGGGGAAGGGGTGCGCTGGATCGACGACAATAGGCGTGAGGATGGGTTCGAGTTCTTCCCGCCAGTACTGGCGCACGAAGTCGAGGTGCTCGTCTTTGAGCTGGCGTGCCTCCCAGAAGTAAATGCCCTCCGCGGCTAGGGCCGGGATGAGGTCCTCGTTCCAGCAGCGGTACTGTTCGGCGACTTGCTCGTGGGCTTGTTGGGTGATGCGCTCGAGCTGTTCGGCGGGGGTCAGGCCATCGGGGCGACTGGGATTGGCCCCCGACTCGTGCAATTGCAGCAAGCCGGCTACCCGGATTTCGTAGAACTCGTCGAGATTGCTGGCGACGATGGCCATGAACTTGACGCGCTCTAACAGGGGATTGCGCTCGTCTTGGGCCTCTTCGAGCACGCGGGCGTTAAAGTCGAGCCAAGAGAGTTCTTGGTTGATGTAGAGCTCGGTACGCTCGTACGTGGGCAGCGGGGCGGTTTTGCTCATGTCAGTCGAGTTGGGCGATGGTTTCTCGCACGAATTGCACCGATTTTGCGAGTGCGTCTTTGGGTTCGCCCGCCAGGCCGCACTCGTAGGCTAGATATCCGCTAAAGCCGATGTCCTTGAGGGCCTGCAAGCCGGCGCGCCAATCGATGTCGCCGGTGCCCGGCTGCATACGCGTATTGTCTGCCATGTGGACGTGGGCTACGTGTTTGCCGGCTTGGCGGAAGGCGGCGGGGGTGTCGGTTTCTTCGATGTGCATGTGGAAGAAGTCGCTGAGCAAGGCCACGCCTTGGGGGCTGCCGGCGCGCTCGATGATTTCGACGCCGTCGGCTTGGCGGCGCAAGAGGGGTTGCTCGTAGCGGTTGAGGGGTTCAAGCAGGAGCAGGGTGCCTTGGCTAGCGGCATGGGCGGCGAGATCTTTGACTAACTCGACGAGCAGGGCCTTCTCTAGAGAAATGGCGTCTTGGAGCGGCGACAGGTCGGGGATGCGCGGCTGCCCAAAGATGGGGGGGACGATCTGGCCGACGGCTTGAAAATGCCCGCAGGCTTCTAGCTGGCGGCGGGTCTCGGCGAGGCTGTTGGCGCGCTTGCCTGGGTCTGGGTCGAGCCAGTCAAAGGTCTCTTGGCCGCAGATGGAAGCGATCTTGATGGAGCGGCCGGCGAGGGCCTTTTCGTACTCTTCGACGTGGTTGTACAGGCGCGATCGGCCGCCGACTTCTAGACCTTCGATGTTCAGCGATTCGGCGAAATCGAGCTTTTCCGCGAGACTTTCTCCGGGCAGCAGGCCTTCCTGTAAGGCAATTTTCATGGCGTCCTTTCTTCTGGCGGTCCAGCGTTAGAACTGGACGCCGAGCTTGATATTTGTTTCGGGTTGGGTGGCGATTTTGGGGTACGCGTCGAGCAGGTCGTCAAAGGACACGATGGGCTGCACGATGGGCAGGCAATCGACTAAGCCCGCAGCGAGCATGCGCCAGCAGACGTCGTAGATGCGGGTGTTGTCCCAATTGGGGTGGTCGGGGTTTGGCTCGCTATTGGCGCGCGAGAACACGATGTGCGGCCGGTTCATATGGGCCTCGGCGCCCAAGTCTATTCCCGTCGTCCACGCCGGGGGATACGCGCCGGCTACGATCGTGCCCCGGTAGGCGACTCCGCGCAGGGCTTGCTGCATGGCCGCTGGATGCCCGCTGTAATCAATGATCACGTCCGCGCCGCGGTTGGCGGTGGCCTTCTTGATCTCTAGGCCAGCATCGCATTGGGTGGGGTCGAGGACGAGGTCGGCTCCGCAGGTGCGGGCTGCTTCGCGCCGGTTGGCCAGCGGGTCGAGGGCAATGATGGGATGGGCACCGGCCAAGCGGCAGAATTGCACGGCCATCAGGCTGATGGCCCCCAGGCCTGAGACGGCTACGGCGTCGCCGATGCGGACGTGCCCGTCGCGCACTGCGCCGAGGGCAAAATCCGCTGGGTCGAGGCAGACGGCGGCTTGCCAAGGGACGTCTGCGGGCAAGCGGCGTGCGGTTTCGGGCCAGACGTGTTCCTCGCGGAACGGTCCGTAGGCGAAGATGTGGTCGCCTTCTTTGAGTTGCGTGACGCCTGGCCCTAGTTCGACGACTTCGCCGACGCCCATGTTGCCCAGCAGCACGGGGTATTGGACGCCCTCGCCTTGATGGTCGAAGATGCGAAGCTCGGAGTCGAAGCGACCGCGCGGGCCGGCGTACCCCTTAAACATCGACATTTCAGTGCCGTGCTTGGCGGCCGCGTACAGGCTTTTGACGCGGACTTGGCCTTCTGTCAGCGGTGGCGATTCATATTCCTGAAAGGCCACTTGCTCGGCGGCCGGGGCGATGAGTGCTCGGGGCATGGGGCGACTCGCTTGACGTTGGACGCGTTTTTTGGGTTTATAGCGGGCCAAAATATACACTTCTCAGCGAGGATATGCCATGTCAGAACGCGTACA
>JAPOYQ010000133.1 GCA_026706505.1 Gemmatimonadota bacterium | reverse complement strand
CTGAAACCTGCGCCCCTGCGCCGGCGAACGCCCGCGAAATCCCCCCGCCAATACCCTGGGCACCGCCGGTGACGATAACTACTTGACCCGTAAAATCAGCCATGACAATCTCCTTTATGGTTTAATAAAATGTCTCATTGCCAATCTAATACTCAGCGAGTTTCTTCAATTTACAACAAAACGCCTGCTGCCCCAGCACCTCGACCGGGAACACGCGCTCTATGTACAAATCCGGCCACGCGCCGAATGCTTCGGCCAGCAGAGTGCGTTCGCTAGTCAAACACACGGCCACTCCACCTGCCTTCAGCACCCTTGCCACCTCGCTGGCAAAGCCCTCGTAGAGCGGACGCAGCGCTTGCGGCGCGCCGATCTTTTTGCCAAAGGGCAGGTTGCACACCACCCGATCGACGCTGCCGTCCTCCAAGGGCAAATCCCGCGCATCCCACTCGCGGATAGCAATTGGCTTGTAGCGCGGGCCAACATTTGTGCGGGTAGCAGCCACGGCTTCCGGGCGAATGTCGCCGCCCAAAAGCTGGGCGTAGCGGCCGTGCATCCCCCGCTCGATGAGAATAGTCCCAGCCCCGCACATAGGGTCGAGAAAGACGTCGCCGTCCGCTGGCTCGGATAGCATCACCAAGGCCCGTGCCACCGTCGGCCGCAGCGAAGCCTCCACTTGCGCGACCTTGTAGGTGCGGTGGCGCATGGTCTCATCGGAAAGGCGCACCCCGCAGATCAACTCGCCCCCGGCCTCCAAACCCCACACCTCCAATAGCGCTTGCTCGGCCATGTGCTTCCAGCGCGGGAAGCGCCACGCTACAGCCTTCTGCAAGGCGCGGCGCATCTCTTGGCGCACATAGCGCTGCTGCCCGCCGCGACGCTGGGCCACGATCCGGTAGGTGATGCGCTTGATCCGCTTAGGGCGAGCGCGGCGATGCGCACCCACCGCGTCTTCAAAAAGCGGCGACTCCGCCACGAGTGCGCCAGCCTCTTCCAAGCCCTCGCGCGCCGCAGCCACCGGACCGCGCCCCACCAGCGCAAACACATCCTCGGTCGTCCCCAATCCGAGCAAGTCTTGCGGCGGAGCGTCCGTCGCAAAGAACACCACGCCGCGCTGCTGGCCCTGCCGCTCGGCTCCCAAGCGCGCCGCGATTTCTCGTTGGGCGATATCCTCTAGCCCGGGGGCAACGAACGCGTAGAACTGCACGGTTATTCGTAGAGGTCGTCTAGATCGGCGGCAGCCAGCTCAACCAAAAACTCGGCCAGTTGCGCTGCCACTTGCTCCAAGCAGCGGCGGCCCTTCTCCGGGGTGGCTTGGCGCGGGTCGCCGATGCCCGTGTCGTCGGTCGCCTGCGTCCAGTCGCGTTGGGTCCAGACCCAGCCTTCCCGCAGCGCGGCCATCTTAAACTTGCGCTCGCGACCACTGCCAGCTTCCGACAGAGGCAGCACCCAATCCGGTCGCAAGTATTGCATGAGGCTAGTTTCCATTTCGTTGGCGTGGTCACCACCCTCCGCGAAAATCCCCGTATCGGCGATGCGGTACCAATCCATGCAGCAAATAAAAATCGCATAGCGCGTCAATAACTCCCGCACCATCTGCTTGAAGTCATTGCCGCCGTGGCCGTTCACAATGAGCAGTTTGGGAATGCCCTGATGGGCGAGCGCTTCGACCAAGTCTTGCAGGACGGCGAACTGAGTCGAGGGATTGAGATTGAGGTCTAACTTGATGTCGAGCTGGCCGGTGTTGACGCCAAAGGGCACGGTCGGCAAGACGATGACCTTGGCGTCCTGCTCCCAAGCGATGCGGGCCGCAGCCGCGACGATCTCGTCGCACTGCACCACATCGGTCGAATAAGGCAGGTGGTAATTGTGCGCTTCCGTCGCCCCCCACGGGAGAATCGCCACCTCGTACGGGGTGTGCTCTACGGTCTGCCAATTGGTCTCCGCGAGGATGTAAGGTCGGCCGGGCATAGAGGCTCCTTTACGATGTAAGCACCGCTCGGTGCAAGGTCCGATACTCGGCTCCGGTCGGCTTGAGGATGCTTTCGATCAGTTCCACCGCTTCCACCGGAACCTGCAACCGAGGCAACTCGCCGCTCCACTTGCTGCGTGGCGGACGCACCTCTGCTCGCACCCGACCCAGCGTCACGTGCGGACGGAAATCCCGTTCCTCCGGCTCCCAACCAGCAGCGCACACCACTTCTTCAACATCCCGTTGCAACGCACCTAACCGTCCGTCCGCATCCGCCACGCCAGCCCAAATAACCTTCGGCCGGCGACGATTGGGAAAGCAGCCGCTCTGCTCTACAGTCGCAACAAACCCCTCGTGCCGTGCGACAATCGCCGTCAACCCTTCCCGTAGCGCGGCGATTTGCGCGTCCTCAGCCGCGCCGAGAAAGCGCAGCGTCAAATGGAGATTCTCCGGCCGCACCCAACTCACACCCCGCGCCGGCCACAACGGCCGCATCGCATCGCTCAGTTCTCCCAATGCCGCCGGCACCCGGATGGCGACAAAGGCGCGACTAACAGGCACCGCAAGCCCGCAGACAGGCGTTCAAATACCCCCGGCTCTCCGCTGCAATCGTCGCCACCTGCCCCAAGTCGTATTCCTTGGCACCAATCACTTCCAAATTAGCCGCCACGTCTAGCCCCGACTCGTGCAGCACCTTAACATATCCGAACAAATCGATGTTGCCCCGCCCACACGCCTGCAACTCCGGCGCACCTGGCCCGCCTTCTGCTACGGCGCAATCTCGGATATGCACATGCTTGACCCGCGAGATAACCGCCGCCAGCGCCTCTACCGTATTCTCTCCCGCCCGATGAATGTGGCTCGGATCCATATCGACCCCAAACCCTGGCGAGTCGATCCGTTCCATCGCCCGCAACGTGGTCGGCGTATCGTAAATGCACTGCCCCACGTGCGCCTTAGCACACAGCGTCACGCCGTGTTCGTGTGCCCTATCGGCCATCTTGCCCAGCAGCGCAACCTGCCGATCGAAATCTTCCTCCACATCGCTTTTGCCCCCCGGGCCGACGTTGACGACGGGAATGCCAATCTCAGCACCAGCCGCAAACGCCAGCATCAGCCGCTCTTCATCGAGCGCGGCCTCTTCCATAGCCAGCAATTTCAGTTCGTATTTTTCCGCTAGTTCTTTGATCTGGTTGGCCTGCGCCTGCCAGTTGTCCAACTCCAAGTGCTCGCACATGCCCTTGATCGCCGCCAGCTCGACACCGTCGTAGCCAGCGAGGTGGATATGGCGCATCGCCGTTTCCAGATCGAATCCTGCAAAGAGCACCGAATTGGCCCCTAAATGAATCATTTTCGCAACTCCTCTTGGTTGATAAACAATTGATTTTACTGAATTACCGAGCGGTCATTATACGCAGACGAAAAGGGGGCGTCAAGCAACGGAGCAGAGAATGACTGAAGGAGTTTAGCGGTCCGTTGACGTTTCCATCGCCACCTGCGCCCTGCCCCCTCAACGCATCGCTAAAATCCCTTCGCTCCATTCCGCACGCCACCGCTTGCCCGCTGCACATTCGTACAGTATATTTTTTGATTCCGTTTTTCGCCCCTCGCGTCTACACGAAATTATGGAAACACAAGATATCGTCGTCCGCGGTGCTCGCGTCCACAACCTCAAAAACCTCCATCTCACTCTCCCCAAAAACAAACTAATCTGCTTCACCGGCGTCTCCGGTTCGGGCAAATCCTCGCTGGCCTTCGACACCTTGTACGCCGAAGGACAGCGCCGCTACGTCACCTCGCTGTCGGCGTACGCGCGCCAGTTTTTGGGCCAAATGGAAAAGCCCGACGTCGATCAAATCACCGGCCTGTCCCCCACCATCTCCATCGCCCAAAAAACCGCCGGCCAAAGCCCCCGCTCCACCGTCGGCACCATCACGGAAATCTACGACTACTTGCGCGTGCTCTTCGCCCGCGTCGGCACCCCGCACTGCACCGAGTGCGGCGAGCCGATCGGCGCACAGACCCGCGCACAGATCGCCGCCCGCATCCGCGCCCTGCCAGTCAACTCGCGCCTGCACATCCTCGCCCCAGTCGTCCAAGAGCGCAAAGGCGAATACCACGAGCTGTTTGCGGACCTGCAAAAGGCCGGCTACATCCGCGTGCGCGTCGATGGCCAAATCTTCACCCTCGACCAAGCACCCGAGCTCGACCGCTACAGCCGCCACAACATCGAAGTCGTAGTCGATCGCTTGATCCTCCGCGAGGGGGAAAACCGTCGCTTGGAAGAGGCCATTGACAACGCCCTGCGCCTCGGGCAAGGGACCTTTATCGTCGCCCGCGAAGGAGCCGACGACTTCCTGCTCAGCGACCGCTTCGACTGCACGGCCTGCGGCATCTCCTACCAAGAGCCAACGCCGCAGATGTTTTCCTTCAACAACCCCCAAGGCATGTGCCCGGACTGCCACGGCCTCGGCACGCAAGTGCTGATGAGCGAGCGCCTGATGGTGCCCGACCCGGCCAAGACCCTGCGCGCCGGAGCGCTAGCGCCGCTCGGCGAACTAGGCAGCAACCGCTGGCGCTTGCATCTATACGAAGGCGCGGCCGAACACCTCGGCTTTGATCTCGACACGCCGTGGGGTGAACTCGTAGCCGAGCAGAAGCACGGCTTCCTCTACGGCCTCGGCGACAAAAAAGTCACCTTTACGTACACCAACCTCCGGGGCGCGAGCTGGTCGCACAACGACAAATACGAAGGCGTCATCCCATTTCTCGAAGAAAAGTTTCGCGGGGCCAAGGAGAAACAGCGCCGCGAATTAGAGCAATACATGGGCGTACAGCACTGTGAGCGGTGCGACGGCGGTCGCCTGCGGCCCGAGTCCCTCGCCGTCAAAATCGACGGATGCAACATCCCGCAGCTAACCGCCATCCCCATCGAGGAAGCGCGCGACTTCTTCCGCGCCGTGGCCTTTGAAGACGCCAAAGCCCTCATCGCCGAAGAGGCGCTCAAAGAAATCCGCGGTCGCTTGCAGCTCATGTGCGACATGGGCTTGGGCTATCTAACCCTCGACCGCGGCGCGCACACCCTGTCCGGTGGCGAGGCCCAGCGCATCCGCCTCGCCTCGCAGATCGGCTCCGGTTTAGTCGGCGTGCTATACATCCTCGACGAGCCTTCCATTGGCCTGCACCACCGCGACAACCAGCGGCTGCTGGCCACCCTCAAGCGCCTGCGCGACATCGGCAACACGGTCATCGTCGTCGAGCACGACGAAGAGACCATGCGCGAGGCCGATGTGGTCGTGGACTTTGGCCCCGGGGCGGGCGAGCGCGGCGGCAAGTTGGTCGCCTGCGGCCCACCGAGCCACATCGAGCACAACCCCCAATCCCTCACGGGCCGCTATCTCGCCGGCGAGATAGCCATCCCTATCCCCAGCCAGCGCCGCCAAGGCAACGGCAAGTGGCTAGTCGTCGAAGGGGCGCGCCAGCACAACCTCAAAGACATTGAGGCGCGCATTCCCCTCGGCCTGTTCACCTGCGTCACCGGCGTCTCCGGCTCGGGCAAAAGCTCGCTGATCAACGACATCGTCTTCAAACAGCTCGACTGCGTCCTCCACCGCGCCCTGCACGAGCCAGGCGTACACGCGGCGATCCAAGGCGTGGAGCACCTCGACAAAGTCATCCGCATTGACCAGAAGCCCATCGGCCGCACGCCCCGCTCCAACCCAGCCACGTACACCGACGCGTTCACGCCCATCCGCCAGCTCTTTGCCAAGCTGCCCGAGGCCCGCCTGCGCGGCTACCAGCCGGGTCGCTTCTCCTTTAACGTCAAAGGCGGGCGCTGCGATGCC
>JAPOYQ010000654.1:4234-5820 GCA_026706505.1 Gemmatimonadota bacterium | reverse complement strand
CTTCCCGGTCTATCAGGAAACCTTTGAATGGTATCGGCCGATCGTCAACCTGCCGTGGATGACCAGCGGCTCGCAGTGGGTCGAGATCGCCTCTACCTTCGAGGGCGAAGAGTTCGGCGAGAGCACGTACACCTACGAACTCCGCATCCTGCCGATCGAGCGGATGCCGCGCTCGGATGAGGCCACCGAGGATCAGGTAGAAATTCACGACCTGACCGAGGGCAGCATCATCCACGTCACGGCGACGGTCAACGACGTCGATGGCGGCGACGGCGACGGTGACAACCGCATCGGCATGTGGAGCACCAACCCGATCTCGTGCTGCCACGCTGCCCAAGACTTGCTGCTAACTCCGGCCGATCCCAACATCGACTGGGGTGCCGTGGATACGGCCGTCGAGTCGAGTAGCTGGGGCCGGATCAAGTCTCAGTTCTAGGCAGTTTTATTTTCATCGCAGTACCATTCCGGGCAGGTCTCGCCTAGATGCGGGGCCTGCCCGAATACTTTCAGGAGGCTATATGCTCACCCAAGAACAGGTCGATTTCTACCGCGAACACGGCTATCTCGTCGTCGAGGATGTGTTGCGCCCAGACGAGTTGGAGGAAGCGCACGCCATCGTCGATGACTTCGTCGAGCAGGCGCGGTACGTCTCCGAGCAGAGCGGGCACTTCGACCTAGAGCCGGATCACACCCCCGAAAACCCCAAGGTGCGCCGCTTGAGTGCTCCGGCGAGTTATCACCCCTTCTTCGGCGGCTTGATGCGCGACAGCCGCATTCTAGATCTTTTGACGCCCCTGATCGGCCCGGCCATCCGCGCCCAAGGCGATAAGCTCAACATGAAGCCAGCCGACGGCGGCAGCCCGGTCGAGTGGCACCAAGACTTTGCCCACTATCCACACACGAACGATGACTTGTGCGCCGTGGGCATTGCGCTGGACGACGCCACGAGAGAAAACGGCTGCATGATGGTAGTACCCGGCTCTCACCGGGGCCCGATCCTCGATCACCACCAAGACGGCTACTTCATCGGGGCCATCAGTCCCAGCCGCGACCACCTAGACCTCACGTCGGCCGTACCCCTAGAGATGAAAGCCGGTTCGCTTTCCATCCACCACGCCCGCACCTTGCACGGTTCTGCGCTCAACCGCTCGGGTATGTCCCGGCGGCTCTTGTTGTATCAGTACGCGGCCGTGGACGCTTGGCCTCTCGGCGGAGTGGGCAATTGGGATTCTTTTAACGCCAACATTCTGCGCGGCGAACCCACCTACGATTTTCGCCTCGTGTCGATGACGGCTCGCACGCGCATGCCAGCCGGAGCGCGCAGCGGCGGAGGCATCTACGAGCTGCAAAAGCCGCTGCAAGAACAAGAAAAAGTATTCGCCACCGGCTAGATTCTCGCCTTGCCGCCTTTTGTTCGCTTGGGGATCGTCGCAGCACTAGCTGCCGGGGCACTCTGGAGCTTCCTCTCGATTCACTGGTACCCGGCCGAAGAAGTGCTGACCATGTGGGTGTGGGGGTCGCCACAAGAAGCCGAGCTGTACCGCAATGTCGCCGCCGAGTATCGCCAGCAGCACCCGAACATTCGC
>JAPOYQ010000654.1:1207-4224 GCA_026706505.1 Gemmatimonadota bacterium | reverse complement strand
GGTAGTGCCCGGCCGCAGCGTCGTGCAGAAGCTGCTGACGGGCATGGACGCCGGGCACGCCCCCGACATCTGCGTACTGCACTGGCGACAGATGCCCCAAGTAGCTAGCACCGGGCAGCTCCTACCGCTCGACGACTTGATGCGGCGCGACCAGATCAACACTGGCGATTACTATCCAGTCGGTCTACAAGCGTACACCTACCACGGCACCCTCTACGGCATTCCGGTCAAAGGCAGCACCATCACCTGCTTTTACAACAAGAACCTCTTCGACCGCTACGGCATCAGCTATCCCACCGACGACTGGACGCTTGACGATCTCCTAGTCAAGGCCAAGGCTCTAACCATCGACGAAGACCAAGACGGCCTGCCGGACATCTACGGCTGCACCCCGTACGACATCGCTAGCTACGTGTGGAGCATGGGTGGGGACTTCTTGCGATGGGAAAACGGACGCTACGTCTCCAACCTCGACGATCCGCGGGTGGCCCAAGCAGTGCAGTTCTACGTCGATCTCTATTTCAAGCACAAGGTCAGTCCGCCCCGGCCCGGCGTGCGCAGCGACAACGCCATGAGCACCTTCACGTTTGAGGCCGGGCGCATCGCCATCGGCATCATGGGGCCGTGGATGCTGCCGACCTTTCAGCTCTTGGACCGCTTCGAGTGGGACGCGGCGCTCTTTCCCCAGGGACCGGCTGGCCGGCAGACGCGCTACGCCAGCGTCGGTTTTACGATCTGGAAGGGCACGCGCGAGCCAGAAGTCGCCTGGGATGTGCTCAAGCACATGGTCTCGGCCGAGGCGACGACTAACATGGCCAAGTTGGGCAGCGACCTGCCGCCGCAGCGCTCGGTGGCCCGCAACACCTACCCGCGGGCGTCAACGCCCTATGAAGAAGAGGTCTTCGTGCGCTCAATGGACTACAACGTCCGGCTCTTCCCCCAAGAATTGTGGTGGGAGGACCTCTACCGCCGGATGCTCGACGAACTCGACGCAGCCCTCACCGGCCGCGAGAGCGTGGCCGAAGCCCTCGCCGAAGCCCACCAAGTGACCAACGCCTATCTGCAGCGCATCTACGCCGAAGAAATCCCCTGATGAAGAATCAAAACAAAGCCGCGTTCTTCTTTCTGCTGCCCAATTTCGTCGGCTTTCTCATCTTCGCGCTTGGTCCGGTCGTAGTGGCTGCGGGCATGGGCTTCTACCGCTATCAACTCGCCTCGGGCGCACCCGCCTTCATCGGGTTGGACAACTTTGCTGATCTAGTGCTCTTCAAAAAGGTCGATGGCGAGTGGGTAGCGCGCGATCCATACTTCTGGAAGTACCTCGGCAACACGCTTTTTTTGATGCTCAACATCCCGCTCGCCATGGTAGGTTCTCTGCTCTTGGCCGTGCTGTTAAACAAAGAACTGCCCGGCCGCATCTTTTTCCGCACCCTGTTCTTCATTCCCCACCTGTGTACGGGCATCGCCATCTATATGGTCTGGAAAATGCTCCTGACCTACGAGCCCAACGTCGGCATCATCAACGGGATTTTGTGGCAGGTCTTTGGGGTGTTGGGCATCGCGCCCGAGCGGGCCGCCGCACTCCTGCCGGGGTGGCTAATCGACGCATCTTGGGCCAAACCCGCGCTGATCATCATGTTCATCTGGGCCAGCGTCGGCTGCTACAACATGGTTCTCTACGTGGCCGGCCTGCAAAATATCCCGATCGAACTTTACGAGGCCGCTGAAATGGACGGCGCTGGCTGGTGGTCCCAGCTCGTCCACATCACCGTGCCCCAGCTAGCGCCTACGACGTTTTTCATCCTCGTCACCAGTATAATCGGCGGCCTACAAGGTGGCTTTGAGGCCGCTTATGTAATGACCGGGGGCGGCCCCGAGGGATCGACGACCACCATGAGCTACTACATCTACACCCAGGCGTACGAGCAGTTAGAAGTAGGGTACGCAGCGGCGATCTCAATGGTGCTCTTCGCGCTGATTTTCGCGGCGACCTTGCTCAACTGGCGCTACGGCGGCAAGCGGCTGGAGGCTGTCTAATGGCGCGCTGGCGTCAGTACCAATCAACGGTCCTGATCTATGCGATCTTGCTCCTCGTGCTCAGCGGCATGGTGGTGCCGCTAGTGTGGACCCTGCTCACCTCCTTCAAATACAACGTCGATGTGACGCTCGGGTGGATTCCGCCGCGCTGGACAACGGACAACTACGCCGGCGTGTTCCGCGCCTTCTCTTTCCTCCGCTACTATGCCAATTCGCTGTTCATCGCCACCGCCGTCACTGTGGTCCAAGTCGCCACCAGCGCACTGGCGGCATACGCCTTCGCCCGCTTGCAGTTCCGGGGCCGCGACGTACTCTTCCTCGGCTATCTATCGACGATGATGATTCCGGCCGACGTGCTAATGATCCCACAATTCGTGCTGATGAAGAAGATCCCCGAATGGCTGAACGCGGTGTTAGCAACGGATTTTTTTAGCGGTTTCCTCTATTTAAAGAGTCACTACATCGGCCATCCAGTGGGACTGGACAGTTTCTTCGCCCTCATCGCGCCGGGGTGTTTCAGCGCGTACGGAACATTCATGCTGCGGCAGTTTTTGCTGGGCATTTCGCGCGAGATCGAGGAGGCGGCGCTCATCGACGGATGCTCGGCGTGGGGCGTGTTCTGGCACGTGGTGGTGCCGCTGGCCAAGCCAGCGCTGGGAGCGTTGGCGATCTTCACCTTCCTCGGGCGCTGGCGAGCCTTTCTCTGGCCGCTGATTATGACGGATTCAGACTCGATGATGGTGCTGCCGGTGGGACTGGCCAAGCTGTCGGACCTATACGTCAACGACTACGGACTGATTTGCGCGGGATCGGTGTTGATGCTCGTGCCGATGATCGCGGTTTTCGTCTTTTTTCAGCGGTGGTTTATCAGCGGGATTCAGCTAGGGGCGGTGAAGGGGTAACAGATGTGAATGAATCTTTGCGACGCATTCCCCCGAACCGCCTCACCGGCGACGAGCCGCTGCATTCAGGCGGTAATC
>JAPOYQ010000654.1:0-1197 GCA_026706505.1 Gemmatimonadota bacterium | reverse complement strand
AATCCCATCCGGTCCGAAGAGACCGTTCTGAATTTCTGGCAATGGTCAGCCTCGGCTTTAATCGACAATACGCAGCGAGGCACTCTCGCGGAATATATCGTTGCGCTCGCCGTCGGGGCGGCGGACGACACGCGAAGACCGGGATGGACTTCCTACGACGTTAAAACCCCCGATGGCATCAAAGTTGAAGTAAAGTCATCGGCATATATTCAGAATTGGGCACAAAATAAGGAATCAACACCGCGATTCAGCATTAGGCAGGCTTTCGCATGGAACCCTGACACCGATACCTACTCAGATGAGAAAATTCGGGACTCGGACATCTACGTTTTCTGTCTGCATAAGCACCGCGTCGAGGAGACCTTAGACCTCCTCGACGTGTCCCAATGGGACTTCTACATTCTTCCAACCGCCGCGTTGGAGCGCGAGGCGAGAGAGCAAAAAACCATCGGGCTTGCATCTCTGTACCGACTCGGCGCACATAAGGTGTCATTTGGGCAAATTCACGACACTCTTCGAGATGTACTGACAACCTCTAAAACGCCGTGATCTGCTGTCAACAGGAGACCGACCCATGACAACGATAAGACTTCCGCAGTCGTTCAGGGACCAAATAGACGAATGGCTGTACGTGATGCGGTGGACGACCAAAAAGTCGCGGGCAGCCTCTCCTGCCCTGTTTGTAGCCCGCGCCGCTTTCTCGGCAATCCAAGGACTGTTTGTCATCCTGCGCTGCGTTGCCATTTGGTGGGGGGTGGACTGGCTCATGGTGGCTCTGGAGACTCCGCAGCAAAGCGAACAGATGCTGACTCGCTTGGCGCTGCTGGCCGGGGGCCTGCTGGCGGCGGAAGCTGTCGGGCGACAGATCTCCTATTGGCTAGGTTCGCGAGCAGAATTTCACCTCAAACTGCTTTTGCAGCGCGAATTTATTGCCAAATCCGCGGAACTCGACTTGGTAGAAATCGAAGCGGCCGGCGAACGGAAGCTGCTGGAGAAGCGGCACGGACTCGAATACACCGCCTGCGGAGTGATTGATTCGGTCTATGGCTTCATTTTCCTCGGCGTCGAGGCGGTGGGGCTGGTAGTCTTATGTGCCCTGATCGGCTGGCCGGTCTTTGCGGCTGGGGCAGCCCTGCTGGTCGTGAGCCTAATCCAGCGGCTAGCTCGGAAAAAGATAGACGAGAGGTGGTGGGAACC
>JAPOYQ010000321.1 GCA_026706505.1 Gemmatimonadota bacterium | reverse complement strand
CTCATCAAAGTCATCATCCTCCGGTACGGAGGCGTCAACTTCTACTCCCGTACTCAGGGGTTTTTCCTCGGGATGATCGCCGGTCAGATGCTGACCCTCGGCCTCTGGCTCATCATCGACTACTTCACGGGGCACACCGGCAACTTCCTGTTCGCTTGGTAGTTTATGGGCGATTATTTTCTCTATCGAAAGCAGTGCGACGGACCACCCCGATAATTGGGATGCCGGTCAACTGCGAGTTTGCTGGCAGGGCACCATACACAGGAGAAAACGCATGATCCAGAACTGGCAGCGCGACGAAGGCCCCTGCATCGCCCTAGGGTCTGAGGGAGCCTTTGACGACATGCACCTCTTCGCCCCCTGCGTCGCCTACGAGGATGGGGTGTACTCGATGTGGTACAGCGGATCGCGCCACAATGTCAACGACCGCGACCGCGTGGACAATCGCGCCTTCACCCTCGGCTTGGCTACTTCCACTGACGGCGTCCGCTTTACCAAAGACCCGCGCTCGCCGGTGTGCCGCTTCACGGGCACGCGCTCGATTTTAACCCCGACGCTCCTCCGCCACCCCGACGGCTCAGTGTGTAGGGAGCAGGGCCGCCTGCGTCTGTGGTTTTCCTCCTGCAACTTCCCCTCCGGCGACCGGCTGCACACCCTGCACGAAACCGCCAGCGATGACGGCATCGAGTGGGATGCGCCATCGGCTCCGCAACTCGAACACGCGTACGCACCGACCCTTATCAAAGAAGCCGACCGCTACAAACTCTGGTACACCGACGTCCAGGCTCTGCCCTGGAGCATACGTTATGCCCAAAGCGCCGACGGGTGCGACTGGCAGACCGCGGCCGACCCCGTCCTGACGCTCGACCAATCCTGGGAACACGATCGCCTCGTCTATCCTACGGTTGTCGCCATCAACGGCCAGTACTGGATGTGGTACGGCAGCTACAGCCAGCACGGCAGCGAAGAAATGAAAACCGCTATTGGCTGCGCGTACAGCGAAGACGGCTTGCGTTGGCAAAAGGACCCCGACAACCCCGTTTTCGCTCCCGATCCGTCGCGTGCCTGGGAATCGCACTACACTACCAGCCAATCGATACTGCGCCTCGACGACGGCTCCCTCCGCATCTGGTACGCCTCGCGCCCGGCACCCCCTTTCGTACACAAGTATTACGCCATCGGCACCGCGCGATGGCCCGCTTAATGGACGCCGAAGAACAACTCGAATTGCGCGCGACAAGCGGCAACGAAAAACCGGTGTTCGGCATTTCCGAGTGGATGTGCTACTACGCCAACTACGGCAAGCCGTGCCCGGGACCTAAAGCACTGGACGAGTGCGTCGATCTGCACCTGCAGGCGGGCTGCGATCATCTGGTGTGGAATCTGGGGCGCTCGGTGGTGGACTACTGGTCCGAGTTGCCCCATATCACGCGGATGTGCGAAAACGGCGACCAGGTTGGCGGCATCTCCTGGAGCTTCGTTCACAAGGTGATGGACGAGGTGTGCCCTTTGCGCCACGCGCTGGCGCTGTGCCACGGGCACGGGGCGCAGTTGTGGGGCCGCCTAGGGATGAACCGCCACTACGGCCGGGCGGACTGGATAGGGGTCACGTCCAAGTTAGCGCTGAACAATCCGGCGTTCAGGGAGGTGACCAAACTGGGCAACGAGGACGCCAGCCGGCTCTGCTACGCGCTGGCGGAAGTGCGGCGCGAGCGGATCGATATTTTGCTCGAGTGCCAGAGGATCGGCGTCGATGGGCTGGTGCTCGACTTCTGCCGGCAGATGCCGATGCTGCTGTACCATCCGGCGCTGGTCGAGCCGTTTATGGCGGAGACAGGGGTGGATCCGCGCGCAATCGACTCGGATGACTTCGAGCAGTACCGGACGTGGTTTCAGTACCGGGCCGACGTGCTGACCGGGTTTATGACCGAACTGCGGCGGGCGGTGAGCGCCCAGGAGGGCGAATTGGGTCGGCGCTGCCCGATCGTCGCCCGGGTGCCCGACAATGCGCGCTGGCTGATGCTGGCCTACGGGCTGGACAGCGATCGTTGGTGCGAGGAGGATCTGGTCGACGGATTGATGTTGAGTCCCTTTCCTCTGACGTGCGAGGATCTGAGTTTACACGTCAGCTACCACACAGCGGTGGCGCATAAGTACGGCAAACTGTGCATTGGCGGTGTGGGATCCAAAGGGCTGATCGAGAGCCGGGTAGAGAAGAATACGGGTTTTTACGCGCCGCAACCGGCCTATGCGCTGGCGGCGCGGCAGTACGCGGCCGGGGTCGACGGCATGAGCCTGTACCAGAGCGAGACGCTGGTGCGGATGGAGTATCTGGCGCAGTTGCTGCGCGACATGGGCGTGCCGGCGATCGTGGCGGAGCAGGCGAAAGCGCTGCCCGTACCGACCCGGCCGCGACCGGAGATCGGCATGGACTGGCACGCGCATATGGAAGGCCGGCACAGCTTGCGAACGGAGGCGGGCAACGCCGCGCTCTAAGGCGGCCTCACCTCGATGAGACTACCGATCATGCGCTGAATTGCGGAGACTTTCTGCGTCGGGGGTTCTTGGCGGGCATCACAATTCTCCTCTGTTGCAATAGATGAAGGCCCACTTGGGGGCTCCTCATCTGGGCCTATCGCGCCTCGAATCCCGTTTATTTATCATTAAGGCGACGCCCGACGACAACCAGGGGTATCCCGCATCCTGATGGAGGAGGAGTTGAAAAACACCGACGAGCGTGACCAACAGACAGAGGCACCGCGCAACCGCCTCTCCAAGCTGAGCGAGGCCAGCCTCCGCATCAACGAGAGCCTCGACCTCGACACGGTATTGCAGGAGATTTTGGATAGTGCTCGATCACTGACCGACGCTTGGTGCGGCGTGATCGTTACCCTGGATGATAAAGGGCAGGTGGAGGACTTTTTGGCCTCTGGCCTGACGGACGAGGAGACCCAACAGTTATTTGCACTGCCCGAGGGGCCGAAGATCTTCGAATACCTAACCGCCATTCCAGGACCGCTGAGAGTCCCGGACCTTGTCAGCTATATTAGCTCGCAAGACCTGCCCGAGTTCCGCCCACCCACTCAGATGAGCGCCTGCCTGGGGGCTCCGATTCGCCACCGGGGCGAGAATGTAGGCAATATTTTTCTGGCAAAGAGGGAACCCGGCCAAGAGTTCACCCGCGAAGACGAGGAGACCTTGGTCATGTTCGCGTCCCAGGCGGCACTGGTCATCGGCAACGTCCGCCGCTATCGCGATGAGCAGCGGACTAGAGCTGACCTGGAAACCCTGATCAACACCTCGCCGGTGGGCGTGGTCGTCTTCGACGCCCGAACCGGTGCGCCTGTGTCCTTCAACCGGGAGGCCAGAAGGATTATAGGGGGCCTACAGACGCCGGGATGCCCCGTGGAGCAGCTCATCGACGTGGTCACCTTCCGGCGTGCCGATGGGCGCGAAATCTCTCTGGCCGAGTTCCCTCTCGCTCAGGCGTTGAGTACCGGCGAGATCGTCCGCGCCGAGGAGATCGCCATACAGATTCCCGACGGCCGGTCGGTGACCACGGTGGTCAACGCCACGCCCATCTGTTCACAGGACGGCGAGGTCGAGTCGGTCGTCGTCACGCTACAGGACATGACACCGCTGGAGGAGTTGGGGCGGCTGCGGGCCGATTTCCTGGAGATGGTGAGCCACGAGCTGCGCGTTCCGCTGACCTCTATTAAAGGCTCCTCAATCACCCTGCTGGACGACTCATCCGACCTGGACCCCGCCGAGCTGCGCCAGTTCCACCAAATTATCGTCGATCAGGTCGACCACATGCGCGAACTGATCGGCGACCTGCTCGACGTGGCGCGCATCGAGACGGGCACGCTGCCGGTTACTCCCGAACCAACGGAGGTTGCTCGCTTGGTGGACCGGGCCAGGAACACCTTTCTAAGCAGCGGTGGAAGGCACGACCTCGACCTCGACCTCGCGCTGGACTTGCCCCCGATCATGGCAGACAGACCGCGCATCATCCAGGTCCTGTCCAACCTCCTGACCAACGCGGCAAGGCACTCGTTAGAGTCGTCCGTCATCCGGGTGACCGCCGTGCGGGAGGACCTCCACGTGGCGGTTACCGTCGCCGACGAGGGCACCGGAATATATGCTGAGCAGTTGCCGCACCTGTTCAGGAAGTTCTCCCGCACCGACGAGGACGGGGAACGCCAAATCGGCGGTTCAGGTCTTGGCCTTGCCATCTGTAAGGGGATCGTGGAGGCGCACGGTGGCCGCATCTGGGCTGAAAGCGACGGGCCAGGCCAAGGGGCGCGGTTTACCTTCACCATACCGATGGCCGAAGAGGCCGGGAGCAGAGCAACATCCCCGTCCCCTCGGCGCGCCGCCCGCTTGCAGCACAAAGAGAGCGAAGAGGTCTGCATTTTGGTAGTGGACGACGATCCGCAGGCACTGAGGTACATCCGGGACGCACTCTCCAAGGCGGGCTTCACGCCGATAGTGACCGCTGATCCAAAAGAGGCACCCCTCCTCACAGAGGAGAAAAAGCCCCACTTGGTCTTGCTCGACCTAGTGCTGCCCGACGCCGACGGCATCGACCTGATGAAGGACATCCTCGGTATGGCCAACGTGCCGGTCATCTTCGTCTCCGCGTACGGCAAGGATCAGGTCATTGCCCAAGCCTTCGAGCAGGGGGCCACCGACTACATCGTTAAGCCCTTCTCACCTACGGAGTTGGTAGCCAGGGTTAGGGCGGCCCTGCGCAGACAGGCCGACCCGTACCGCATCGAGTCGTTGGAACCCTACGTGCTGGGCGACCTGACTATTGACTACGCTGAACGCCGCGTGATGATTGCCAACCGGCCGGTGGAGCTAACTGCCACCGAGTACGAACTGCTCTCCGAGCTGTCGGTCAACGGCGGACGAGTGTTGACCTACGACCAGTTGTTGCGAAGGGTATGGGGCCTGACCAACTCTAGCGATGTGCGGGTGATCCGCTCTCTCGTCAGGAAGCTCCGCCGTAAGCTGGATGACGACGCGGACAGCCCCACCTATATCTTTACCGAGCTTCGCGTCGGCTACCAGATGCCGAAAGGACAGGAGACGAGCTAGTCGTGGCAGCCTTGCGTCTTACCAGCGCCTTTTACGTGGCAAGGACGAATGCCAGCGCAGCGAACCCGGTAGTATGAAGTTCCCCCTCATCCCCACCGCCCCCCCGTACCCCAGTACCGCCGAGACACGGTAGGCCCTAGCGGGGCCAAATAGACTGTCTTAGGCAAAAAATCATAATAAAATCACAGAAATAGGCTTGCTGATCACGTGAAGATCACACATGGAGCCTAAATTATAGGGTGCGCCCTACCTCTCCCCACGTCTGCGGTCCGGGGCTTGAGAGTAGGAGGCGGAAATCGTTGCGTGCGTGTTTCATGTCTGCGGTCCGGGCCGGGGCTTGAGCCTACCTTGGTCGCCCGCCACCCACTAACGCCAGCGCGCCCTGCGCTGGTTGGCCGCTGCTTCAAAATCCCGGGGGGGAGACCGAAGCAGCGGCCTCTAAATTGCAACACGGCCCGATGCCGAAAAAAAGGAGAAGGACAACATGGGTAGTGTAGCCCACGACCGTTTTTCGTGCTCTACTACGCCTTTCCTCTACGGCTTATATCGGCTGGGAGTGTGGATCGCATGTTGAAATGGAAATTGGTCAAGGCAACGGGGCGCTCTTTCGCCAGGAAAGACGGCAAGTATCTCGTCGTGGGTCATGATGATGATGGCTGCAGGCCGACCCCACGATATTGGTTTGCCGCCTATCAGGGCGGGGAGGAGATAGCCCAAG
>JAPOYQ010000722.1 GCA_026706505.1 Gemmatimonadota bacterium | reverse complement strand
AACCGACGCGCCGGTCGCCCTCGCCACCCTGCTCAAACCCAACTACCCCAACCCCTTCCGTCCCGGCCAACACTCGCACACCCGGCTGGCGTTTGATCTGGCCACGCCCAGCATGGAAACCCGCCTCGCACTCTTTACCGCCGACGGCACGCTCGTCTGGGAGAAAGATTTAGGCCCACGCACGGCGCGCGCTGGCTACGAGGAGGAGTGGGATGGACGCAACCTCGCTGGCAACCTCGTAGCCAGCGGCATCTATCACCTGCTCCTCGAAACCGACGGCACCGCGGCCAAACGCACGCTAGCGGTGGTGCGCGATTGATACCTTCGCCCCCCCGCCGCGTCTCCCTCCGCGCCATTGCCATCGGGGCCCTCGGCTGCCTTGCCATCGCCGTGGGCGAACCTTTCGGCGTCATGGTGATGCGCAGCTCGCCCATGGCCGCTGACTACTCGACCGGCGCGGCCCTGTTCTTGTTTTTTCTTTTCACCTTGCTCATCAATCCGCTCGCCAAATTGCTCACTGGCACCAGCCTGCACACCGGCGAGCTGGCCACCGTGTACATAATGATGGTCGTGGGAGCCGCCATTCCCTCTTGGGGCCTGACCATGAACCTGATTCCGCTCCTCGGCGGGTTCTTTTACTATGCCACCCCGGAAAACGACTGGGTCAACACCATCCAGCCCTACATATCACATCTCCTCGTGCCGGAAGACAGCGCGGCCATCCAAAAGCTGTTCGAAGGTAATGCCCAAGGCGAACGCATCCCTTGGAGGGCTTGGGTGACGCCGCTTATGGCGTGGAGCCTGTTTGCCGTCAACATGTACTTTATCACGCTGTGCGTGCTCGTCGTGCTGCGCAAGCAGTGGGTCGAGCGCGAGCGGCTCAACTTCCCGCTGGCCACCCTACCCATAGAAATGAGCGCCCGTGCCAAGGACCAAGCCATCGCGCCTTTTTACCGCAATTATCTGACTTGGGTCGGCTTTGCCATTCCCGCGCTTATCAGCTCCGTCAACGCCTTACACCGCTATTTCAACTTCATCCCCTGGATCGACCTCAACCTCTGGGTGCCCTTTTTGCGCGGCTCCATCGGGGTCAACTTTCGCCCGCACTTCGAGGTCATCGGCCTCTCCTACTTGCTCAACCTCGACATCTCCATGGGCGTGTGGTTCTTCGCCATGCTCAACATGCTGGCCATCGGCTTGTTCCGCATGACGGGGTGGAACATTGGCCTGGAGCAACCCTATTCCTCGCCCTCCCCACCCAGCCTCGCCCACATCGCCCTCGGCGCGCTGTTCTTCTTAGTGCTGTCCAGCTTGTGGAGCGGGCGTCAGCACTTGCGTCAAGTCTGGCGCAAGGCTCTGCGCGGCGACGACTCCATCGACGACAGTGGGGAATTACTCCCGTACCGGGTCGCGGTCTTTGGATTTATCGCGAGCTTTTCCCTCGGCCTGTTCGCGCTCTACGCCGCCAACATGAACCTGCCAACCGCCTTTGTCTTTCAGTTGTCGGCCCTCGTGATTTTCGTCGGCTTGGCCCGCATCATCTCTCAGGCCGGGCTGGCCTATTGCCGCGCGCCAGTGGCTCCGGCCGTGTTTACTGTCAACACCCTCGGATCGTCGTCAGTGGGTGCCCCGGGCCTGACGGCGCTGGCACTCAACTTCCCGTGGTCTGCTGACATCCGCACCTTCGTCATGGCCTCGGCCGCTACGGGCCTCAAGCTGGCCGAAGTGACGCGCTTAGAGTACCGGCGCGTATTCTGGGCCATTGCCGCGGCCATTGTCGTCACCCTCGCCGGCTCAATCACTGCGGTCATCCACCTCGCGTACACCTATGGGGGCATCAACCTGAGCGGTTGGCAATTCGGCTATATGACGACCTATACTGGCAACTGGATTACCAACAACATCAACAACATGCAGCCCACCCACGTTTGGCATTTGTCCTTTGCTGGCCTCGGCGCGTTCTTGATGGGCCTGTTGACATTTATCAAAAACCGCTTCGTCGGCTTTCCCATCCATCCCATCGGCTTGGCCATTGGGCTGCCGCATCCCGTGCAGCTAATCTGGCCGTCGGTTTTTTTCGCTTGGCTGCTCAAAGCGCTCATTCTCAAATACGGCGGTCCCCGGCTCTACACGCGCTTGCGCCCGTTCTTTTTGGGGCTGGTACTGGGCGCGTTCGGCTCAGCCGGGTTGTGGATCCTCATCGACTTATGCACCGGCATGACGGGCAACCGGCTGATCAACATCGGCTAACCATGGTCAATGCCGAGCTTGATCGAACGCTCGGGATGCTGGTCGATCTCTTGATAGGCGTCAGCGGCTGCAGCAAAAGGCACGATCGGATCAATAAGATCGTCGGCTTGCAAACGCCCTTCGACCAACAGGGCCAGCGACTCCGCGCGGATGCGAGCA
This sequence comes from Gemmatimonadota bacterium, assembly GCA_026706505.1. The sequence continues at coordinate 3,415 of JAPOYQ010000722.1, read as the reverse complement.
AAATTCCAACTCGCCTGCGGCAATGGCTCGCTGTTGGCGCGGCTGGAGATGACCTGAATGCGGTTGCGGTGCCACTCGCCGGCCAAGCGCAAGCCTTGCTCCCCGTGGTAATACGCGGTCGAGACCAAGGTGCCAGCATAGCAGGTCGCGCGCATGGCGTCCTCAAACGCGCGGTAGGAACCGCTCGTTTCAAAGGCGATGTCCGCGCCGATTTTATCGGTGTGCTGCTTGATCTCCAAGCCAGCGTCCGTGGCCATCGGGTCCAGCGCCAAGTCGGCGGCGTGGCGCAGGGCCGCGGCGCGCCGACGCTCGATGGGATCGACGACCGCCACCCAGCGCGCACCGCACAGCCGCGCGGCCTGTGCAACCATCAGCCCGATGGCACCGAGTCCAAAGACGGCGACGCGATCCCCCAAGCGCACTGCGCCATCGCGCACCGCACCCACGGCAAAGTCGGCTGGATCCCAATACATAATGGCTTGCGGCGAGATTCTGTCGGGAGCCTTTTGCACGCGCGCCGCCGCTACAGTGTGCGTCTCGCGGATGGGCAAATGCGCGAAGACCCGGTCGCCTTCTCGCAGTGAGGTGACCTCGGCACCCACTTGGACGACCGCGCCCAAGCACATATTGCCAAGACGACGAGGGAAACCACTAGCTGCGGACTCGCCGCGGCGGTGCAGGCGCAGTTCGCCGTCCCAGCGATCAGAGGCATCGGGCGTGTCGGCGCGGAAACCGCGCAGCTCAGTGCCGTGCTTGACCGAACTGAAGAGGCTTTGGACGCGGATTTCGTCTGGGGCTAAGGGCGGTTCTTGGTACGAGCTGAGGACTGCGTGGCCGGGACGGTCGGCAATCAATTCGAGTGGCATGAGGTAAACTCCTATGAGAGAGGTTAAGTCGCGTTGACGTAAACGGGAGTTTGCAAGCATGGCACACTTCGACAAGCTCAGCTAGGTTCAGTGTGCGCTGAGCTTGTCGAAGCGCATGTAGGGGCAACCCTCGTGGTTGCCCTAGCCGCAAAGGGCGTCCACAAGGGACGCCCCTACAGATGCACTAGGAAACGAATTCGTTGACACCGATGGCGTTTGCAATCCGCCCCTGCAAATATGTACTTATAGAATGATGAACGCATACCAACGCTTCGTCCGTCCCCTCCTGTTCCGCTGTGATCCAGAGCACATCCACGAACAGACCCTCGCGCTTGGCGAGCGAGTCGGTTCTTTTGCGCTTGGCCGCCATCTGCTTGCCAATCTCTTTGCCTATGCAGACGCGCGGTTGACGACCCAAGTGGGCGGCTTGCACTTTGCCAATCCGCTGGGCATGGCCGCGGGGTTTGACAAAAACGGCCGAGTGATCCAAGCGCTTGCGGCCATGGGCTTTGGATTCGTGGAGGTGGGATCGGTATCAGCGCATCCTTCGGCTGGGAATCCGCGGCCTCGCTTGTTCCGCCTGCCGTTGGACGAAGCTATTGTAGTTAACTACGGAGTGCCCAATGACGGGGCCGCGGTCGTGGCTGATCGCGTGGCCCAGAGACCAATCGCCGTGCCCTTGGGGATCAACCTAGTCGAAACCAATACCGGGCGGGCCATCGAGCCAGATGCGGTCGTGGCGGAGTTAGCTGCGGCTCTAGTGCCCTTTGTCGGGCGGGCCGACTACATCGCGTTCAACCTCAATTGTCCGAACACGACCGGCGGCGTCAGTCCCTTTACCAGCGGGGAGCACTTGCGCGACTTGCTGCGGGAATGCGCTGCCATCGACGGCCTGCCCCCGATCTTTCTCAAGCTCACAGCGCACACCGACCCGGCGCGGCTAGACTGGATGCTGGAAGCAGTCGATCCTTTTGCCTTCGTCAAGGGCTTCATCTTCAACCTGCCGCCGGGAACGAACTATCCGCTCAAGTCGCCGGCCCATCTCCTGGCTTCCCTGCCCGGGACCCTGTGCGGCCGACCAGTTCAGGCCCTGATCGACGAAACCGTGCGCTTCTGGTACGGGCGCATCGACCGCCAGCGGCACGCGATCATCGGCGTGGGGGGAATTTCATCGGCCCGCGACGCATACCGCAAAATTCGCCTCGGGGCTTCACTGGTGCAGCTATACTCAGCGCTGGTCTTCAGGGGGCCGAGTGTCGTGCGGCAAATCAACGCGGGGTTGGCACACCTGTTGGAGCGCGATGGATTTGCCGGGGTGGCAGACGCAGTCGGCATCGACAACCAAGCAAAAGCAGCGGTGTAGCCATACTACCGAATGCGGGGGTTGATTTGCAAATCCCACGCGCGCCAGTAGTACTTGAGCGGGTCGTCCGCGTCCCACTTGGCGTAAATGTTCTCCCAATCCGTAAAGTGCATGTGCGGCTCCAGCGAGTCTTCGCGGACGGGGTGGCTCATGGGCTGATAGCGATAGTCGAGCGAAATGCGCAGGCGGTCGCCGCTTTCGTTGTTTTGGCCCTGATGAGCGGTTAGACTGTGGCATATAAGCACGTCGCCAGAGACAAAGTCGCCGCCCGCCCACAGCGTATCCTCGGGCAGCATGACGGCGTGGCCGCCCGCACCGGTCGCCTTTGTAACGTCTAGCTTACCCAGCTTGTGGCTACCCGGTGCCACCGCCAAGCTACCCAGCGCAGCCGGACAGTCGCCAGCCGGGATCCAAGCGGTCCACGTCTCGTCGGTGCCGCCGATGTAGAAATTGTCCTGGTGCGGCGGAGTGGTGTGCGTCAGGGCATTGGGGAAAATTACCCGGCAGATATTGCGGCTGTGGGGCAGGGCCTCCTCGCCGAAGAGCGTGGCGAACATCGCCAAGATCGCCGGATGCAGGGCCAAGGCGTTGAAGGCGCGCAACCGCTGGACATCAATGTAAAAGGCAATCCACTCGGGCGCGTTTCCTTCGATGAAAAGCTCCCCGTCGCGCGCGATGCCGTCCATCAAGGGCGCGTCGTCATCGAGCCAACCGTGCTGCTGACAAACTCCGAGGATCTGGCGGCGCAGGTCGAGCACCGACTCTGAATCTAACAGCGAGCGAAAGAACAAATAGCCCTGCTCGGCCGCGCGCTCGCGCAACGCATCGGGCGCGTCGAGCAGGGGTGTGGAATCGACAAAAGGTTCGACGTTGGTCATGGTTTGCTGGGCCATTGAATCACTCCTCTTCTTTGTCCCAAAAAGCGTGTAAGATAGCGATGTACTCGTCGGAAAGTCCGTGCTCAATCGCGCCCTGAATGACGGCGTTTAGGTACTCTTCCGAGGGCGGGTAGTGATGTCCGGCGTCGAGACGGGGGAAATAAGTCCAGACTTCGCCTAACTTAGGTATGGTTATTGTGTCCCGCCGGTACTTGGTGCCCTCGCTTTCGTAGTGGTCGAGGCGTCTGAAGTCGTCCTCGGTCATCGCATAGACAACGCCTTCGACGTACGCGTCCTCGTTGCGGCGG